>CAZPQO010000052.1:2459-5765 GCA_964588745.1 uncultured Methanomassiliicoccales archaeon
AAAAAGTGACGTTTGCGTCCCCGATAATGGACAGGTAGTCGTCTATAAGAGATTCGATATCCGAGTAATCGAATTCAGGTCCGTCTTCAGGAATCTGTGACTGAAGATTTACGAGATACTTCAGGATGTCTCTGTATTCGGACTCAAGTTTGATATCCAGCCCGTAAAGTTCGAATCCATCGGAGACTACGCTCTTCAGAGTAATGTTCAGACTTGATCCGCCGCTGGTAGCCACGGACATCTTAAAATAGAACTCTTCCAACTCCAGATGAATGTCTTTATATTCATCCGAAAATGCGAACCGATCTATCGAAATTTCCGCATTCAGAGCCGAATACAGTTCCATTTCTCCAATGAAGGTCTCCGGATCCGGTTCTTCGGCACTCATAATAGAGAGAAGATTCGAAAGTACCTCCCTTACGCCGGAAGCCTCGGCCTCTATGGATATCATCAAATCCGAAATTGTAAGTTCAACGAGTACATCGGAATCGTCTCCCGAGACCCCTTTGTAATCAAATCTGTTGAATCCTATCTTTAACATAGCCGCATTCTCAGGTTCTCCTCCGGTATTGGCATTCAAGACCAGATAGAAACCGTTCAGGAACAAAGAAGTCGATTCATCAGCGTACTCTATAACGGCGTCATCGCTCATACTGAAACTGAACACAAAGCCTGCACCGATTCTGAGATCGTCATCGACCCCGAAAACATCGAGTTCGAGGGAAAGAAGAATGGCCTTTTCCTTGCCGGGTTCGGGTGATTTGTATCCTTCTCTCAATCCTATCAACAAATATGTGGTTTCATTTTCGAAACACATTCTGTCAAACCCTATCGAAAAAGTGACGTTTGCGTCCCCGATAATGGACAGGTAGTCGTCTATAAGAGATTCAATATCCGAGTAATCGAATTCAGGTCCGTCCTCAGGAATCTGTGACTGAAGATTTACGAGATACTTCAGGATGTCTCCGTACTCGGACTCGAGTTTGACCTCCAGCCCGTAAAGTTCGAATTCATCTGAAATCAAGCTCCTGAGGGTTATGTTCAGATCTGAACTGCCGCTTGTGGCTACGGACATTTCGAATAGGAAATCCTCAAACCTCAGGTTTAAGTTTTCATCCGCATACACAAATATGAACGAATCCACAGAAATTTCCACAGTGAGAGCCAAACGCAGTTTCATCTCATCGATAAATGCTTCCAAATCCGCTTCCTCTGACCCCATGATAATGGGCAAAAACTTCGGAAGTTCGGTTCCTATACCGGAAGCTTCGAATTCAATTGACAGGTTTGCGCCGGATACGATAACCAGTACATCATATTCGTCTTCCTCTTCGGAGAACTCAGCGTATTTGAATGAATCAAGACTTATTTCCAGTGAGGCCGTGCCGCCCAAAGCAAGCGCTTCCTTCAGATTGAATTCTTCGATTTCAATAATGGCGCGATCCCCGATATCCGCCCATAAGTATTCGATATGGAGTTCTGCGGATTGGGACATACTTGCAATCGGATCGTATAACGCCAAAATCCCTTCAACACCGGCGCTATCAAGATAGGTTTCATCACCGAACAATCTATACAGCCCGACTATCGCGTCGCCATCGAAATCCGCAATGTCGAATGTCACGTCGATACTCAGTTCGGACAGAACGAATGTGTCTGATTCAACATACCCCACGCTCAAAGATAAGGATGCTTTCTTGTCCTTGAAACCTATATTTAAGCCGATGCCCGAAATTTCCACGGTTGTTTCAGTCCATTCAACACTGTCAATCAATGCTTCGAATTCTTCCATTGTGATAAAATCAACATCAACGAAATCCCAACGATGGACATTCGAAGATTCAATGAGGACATTTCCGATAGTGGACTCAAGACTCAAATCGGAATCGAGTACATCATCCAGGAATTCAGGTATAGTATCGAAATCTCCCTGCAGTACACCACCGAGATTTGAAATGAGATTCATCAACCCGACGGTTTCAATTTTGATTTCCAAAGAGATTTCCGATATCCGTATCCCTTCGTCATCTACGCCTACATAAAAACTATTACCATCACTGCCGAACTCATAATGACATTCGCGCGTCTTTGTGAAAAAATTATCTGCGTCCAAAGTTATCTTTACGTCTTTTGAATCGATACTTACGCTTAACGACAGGTTATTCAGACTATTCTCTGAATAACGGGTCTTGTTATTTATGTGACGGTAGCTGTCGTAACCGACTTTCCACTCTGACCAAAGATCTGTTTCGTTTTTAATCTCTTCATAGCTATCCATATTCAAAGAAAGCTCAATTTTCTTTGATTGAGAATCTGATTTGAAAATAAGCTCGGCGTTCCTTACAGATGTGTGTTTCGTACCGGATCCGGAATAGAACTCGTCGTCTTCAAATAACCAATCATCTTCAACGAACAAATCGTATATCTCGAGTCGGATTTCAATATTTGGAATGAACAAATTGCCGCTTCCAACAAACCCCATAAATTCGTCCAGTGCATCTTCCAAAGTTTTGCTTTCGAATAATAATGCTACAGCGTATATTGCGCTTAAGTCTGCTTCAGCTTTTAGACGAAATTCCTTTCCTTCCGGATTGTTTGCAAATTCTATGAGATCGTTGTCATGTGACGATTCGGAATAGATGCGTTCGGTAATAATTTGCAATGAAGCGTCGGCATCACTGTTCAGAATGTCCAAGTATACCTCATAATCCAAGTAGAACAAGGTCACCGTTTCGTCTCCGAAATCGTTATTCGTTGCAAAACCTACCGTAAAAGAGCCGTCGCAAATTATCCTTAAATTAGACACTTCCCCGTCAGAAACCTGAATAATGGGTATCCGCCCGATACATACCGCAGACGAATAATCGCTGTCTTCATCCTCTTCGTTGACAAACTCGATGTGGATTCCGTTACCTTCATTTTTGAATTCCACCGTTCCGTTGATTATCAAATCACAACCCATGGGAATGATGATTTTTCCATTTTCTTCAAACGTTAGTTTCAACCCGTCCGCCAATACGAGGTGTTTTGTAATTTCCATTTCACTGTCTATTGTTTTCGTACCTTCCCAAATCTCATAACTCTCATCAAGATCGTCGAGATTCAAAGGTTCCAATGTACTTTGAGCGATGTTGAATATTAATTCGGCCAAATCCTTCAGAAGGAGGGGTTCATCCTCGCCTTCTGATGAATTACTGCCTAATCCGGCAAAAAGAACTTCCGGCGAAAAATTAGTCACATCGACTTGATCAACATATCCGTTATCATCAACTTTGTCAGTAAATACAAAGGATGCTGGCACAATCA
>CAZPQO010000053.1:0-5625 GCA_964588745.1 uncultured Methanomassiliicoccales archaeon
AGAGCGCCAAGTGATTTTTTGTAATCGTCGATTCCGATGACCAGATCCACAAGTTGGGGGAAAAAGTCGTCTTTTTTGTCGACTCTGGGGAATCTTTGAACATATCCCGACAGCGTGGAAGTGACAATATCTCCTGACGCGGTGACTCTGGCCAAAGCAGTCATTCTTCTGCCGTCTATTGATGTCGGACCTCTTTTGGATATTTTTGACGCTCTGCCGAACGCCTTATCCATCAATTCATCGGATGTAAGTACTGTCGGTATCCCCCTTTGCATTTAGACCACGTTGCACGATAGAGAAGGGATATAATATAGGTTGTCAAGCCCGACCTATCACTGCTTTCACAAGCCAGAAATCCGTCCGCATGTCAGGGTCGGTTTTGAACGATGAAGGCAAAAGAACCGAAGGACAGTTTTCCAGAACGATGCCTGCGGTTACCGACCATCTTCCCACATCCCGTCCAAAGAGTCCGCAAAGTCCGGACAGATTGCTTGAAACATAGATGCCCGCGTCCACAGTGGGAATGACGTTGGTTCCGTTGAGGAATTTCGGGGTGCTCATGCCCGTATGCACGGTCATTGACAGATGGATGTTGTCGTAAGGCAACGAACGTCCGTCGATTCCGTACGGATTTTCCATATTGAACAACAAAGCTTCGATTTCCCCGACGAGATACTTTATCGTTTCACTGACGGTTTTCGTATTGATCGACAGTGCAATTCTCAGTCCCGTGGAGGTGACTTCCGTCATGTCGTGGACATCGAAAGACACGAACACGGACGCTTCGATAAGACAACTCGAAATATGCTCTATGGCAGTGGTTATGGCATCCTGCATGGCACGCTTCAGGAACTCACTGAGATCTTCCGTGCCGTCAAGCAGACCGCCCATGTCGTTCATGGTTTTTATTGCCGATTCCTTGAATATGTTCAGCATCGTTCCCTTTATCAGTTCCCCGTTGACGAAACCCCCGCAGTTTCCCGTTCCGGGGGTGCCTTCGGCAAACACCCAGTCAACGGCACCGTCGGCGACTCTCTGCCAGGTGTAACTGCTGTTTTCCCTGTCTTTGCCCACAACCGATCTGTCAACCTCATTCCCGTCCCGATCCAGAAGTATGATGCATTCGCCGTTCAGAACATCGTTTTTGTCATTTATCAGAACCATATGTTTTTCCAGATTCACGACATACAGTTCCCGGGGAGCCAGTACCTTTTCTCCGAGAGTCATTCTTTTGGTTTCCCGGTTCGATCCCGCAACCAGCGTATATCCTGTGATATCAACTCCGGTACCCGAAGAATTGTAGAGTTCCACCCACTCGTTTCCCGTATCTTCGCCCGGGGGATTTGATTCGAACTCATTCACCACGACTCCGATTTTGAAAGGTATGTCGTATTTCAGAGTGAGTCCCGCATCAAGACTGCCCTTCATCCCCGCAACGGGAAGGGGGATATTGGACAGCATCGTGCCTATTCCCTCCAAATCCGACAACTTGATTCCGGCTTCTCTGTATTGCACCGCATAAGGAAACACAATATCCAGGGAAGCGTTTCTGACAAATCCTGTGATCGAGGCCAACTGATTCCCCTTTTTCATCATCGGATCCAACTTCAGTCTCAGGTCCCAGTCTTCCCCGGTCACTCTGACTCCGGAAGTAATGTAACGGTCTTTGCCCGTGCTCAGATCCTTTTCGTTTATGGTCATGTCGCAGTTGAAGGACAGCCCGGATATTTTTCCGGACAGTTCTATGATGAGGACGTTTCTCACATTCTTGACGAAGGAAGCGATGTCGGTGCTGAACGTAAGCGTCATTCCGAGGAACGATATTCCAACGGTCTGCTGTTTAAGTGTGGCTCTGAAGACGAATTCCGCCACGTCCGCAAAACCGCCGATGGCTTGATTCATCAGAGCGCTCAGTTCATTTTCGACAAATTTTCTCATTTCCATAAGCGGACCCATAATCGCCGAATACAGTTTCTCGATGACCGCGGTCGCGTAGTTCATTATCTCCATCAGCGCGGGACCGAGAATCGAAACAACTTCGTTTACTATTTTCAGCAATTCCCTCAGAGGTTTCAATAAGGGTTCCAATGCATCAAGCAACAGTTTCCAACAATCGTTGAAAAATGTGGTGCTGGCTTTGTATCCGTACACGCCTGCGAGCTGCCAACCGCTGATCACGGGAATTTTCAAATCGACATTAATCGGAATCTTCCCCGCAATGGAGGAATCCTTTGTTCCCAGCAACATGGCTTCGATGCTCCGTCCTTCGGCGGAATATTCCAGTTCGTCGGTAAGTACGATTCTGAACACGGTACAGTACGAAGCGCCTTTCTTTTCGTTGAATCCCACATAATGTATGCAGTCGTCCCGATTGCTGTTGGGTCCCAGGACTTCAACGTTCGGAGAGAGTCTGTCCGCCACGGCAACGAATTCTTTGGTCTGCCCTTCCGAGCCCTCAAGAAGAAAGTATTCCTCCGAGGGCAGGGCCGTCAGGCCGTTATACGGGTTGAGATTCATATTGTCACACATTTCCCGGCACAGATTCGTCATCCGCGTCGGCATATCGTACAACAAAGTCATCGCGGGCATAATCTTGGTCCCTGCCATTATGAAGAAATCTTTGATCAGGCCGTTCTGTCCCTCCGGCACCGTAAGCAGCACATCGAATCTTCCTGAGATTTCCTTGGCATCCGATACATAAGACGAAACCAGATCTCCGTTGTACAGAGACGCTCTCAGAGAATCCATCAGGAAGTTCACGTCTTCGGAATCCAGCCCCGAATTCAGTAATCTTTGATGTGTCACGGCAAGTTCGGGATGTTCCGTCATTTTGGCCTTGAGTTCGTTCACGCCGAAAGCCGAATCAAAATCCCGGGTCAGTTTCATGCATATGGCGTTGTAAAACGGATCGCACATCGTCTGTTCGCCGATCGAATTCTCAATCGCGCGTTCGAGACCGTCATCCATTTCCGACAGGGATCTGTTCACGGCATCCATGATGTTCTCTGCGAACGGAGTATCGTCGTCGAAAATTATCGGCACCGTCACCTGACACAGAGATCTGTCCGAACCTATCTTTACCGCGGCGGTGTTCAGAACACTTCTCGCCCATTCCCGTATGAAGTTGTGTTCTTCGCGGTATTCGCTTTTGAAATTTTTGATTCCGGACCAATTCAAAATATCTACGTCAGGATATTCCACAACATTGGTGAATCCCCCAATGGAAATGGTGTGTTCCGTGTTATTCACGGTTCTGGTAATCGATGTTTCGGGAACGTAATACGATACGGTTTTCCCGTTCATGAAGAATCTGTATTGGGATTCGGAATATCCGTTCCGTTCCATTATCTCTTTGATGTAGGGTGCGGCGGACATGGAATCTTCTCCGGTAAAAAATCCCACGAGGGAATCCCAGGCGTTCTTTATTTTGTCCGAAACATTGTCCAGGAAATCCGCGACAATGTTGCCGCAGAAATAATCGTTCCATTGCAAAACCAATTCATCGGTGACGGACATAAGCGCCTGTGCGTATACGGCGCCCAGATCCAAAGTGAGAAAACCGTCTTCAGACACCATCATATCGGCAAGATCCACATGTCCGGATTCTGTCAGAAACCCCTCTTCGGAATCCCGGAAGTATAACAATTCCATCGCAGTCACGCAGCATCTGTATGATTTTTCCACATCCTCCGCAGTCAGAATTTTTTCGGTTCCCATGCTTCCGTGAGCGGCCAGTGAACCGTATCCTCTTATGACTCTTTCCTGAGCCAAAGCCGTGAGTTGGTAGGACATCATCTGAGACAGCATCGATCCCTCTCCCTGCAGCCCTATTTCGAACAGAGATCCCATTTCCTCAACCAACGGAAGTGCGCAGCTTCCGTCGGAGCGAACCGTAAGTGTTTTTTCTACCGTCCCCGCTCCGCAATCGAATCTTGCCGTGAATGTTCCTTCGGCACGGAGGTAAGTGGGCATCCTTCCTCCGCCGGAGGCTTGCAGGACTTCAGCATACAGCCCCACATCCAAATCCAAAGGCGTGATTTTCACATCCCCGTCATAACAGGGAAACTGTTTTTCCACCCAAGTTCTTGACGAGGATTCAAAATTATCGGCTTTCGAAGAAAGGTTACCGTTGCCGTTCCCGACGGATATCAGCAATTCCCCCATTCCCCTGTTGATGAAGGATGCGGTTCTGTCAACGGATCTGTTCAATTGTTTCAGCTCATCGGTGACATCGTCCGCACCGTCTTCCGCATCGGCAATCCTGTAAGCCACAATGCCGTAACCCATCGAAATAATCAGTACTGTGACGGCGATAATCGTGAACGGCATGTTGCCTTTCTTGTTTCCTGTCACAGCCATGACAATCCATCACATGGCATTATCATAAATGTCACAATGACAGTTAATATAATTCATCCGTTTCGATGGTAATTACGACAATCTCTTATTAATAGTAAGAATTATACCCGTTCATCAACTTAAGAAGGTAAATCATGTCTTCAACAACGCAACCCAGCTCACTTACCAAAGGACTTCCCAAGAAGACGGAATCTTTATGTCCCGAATGTGGGAAGATTTTAGAAGCTACCGTTTACGAAAAAGACGGCAAAGTGTACATGGACAAAGAGTGTCCCGAACACGGTGAATTTTCCGACATGTACTGGTCTGACGTAAAAGCATACCTCAGAGCCGAACACTACGCTTATGACGGAGTCGGACTGAAAAACCCCCACGACAAATCATTGGCCGAGGGGGAGAACGTAAACTTCATGATCGACGGCAGAAAGTACGACGTATTGTCGTCCACCTCTTTGGCGTTGATCGATTTAACCAACAGATGCAACATGAACTGTCCGATCTGTTTCGCAAACGCGAACGAAGCGGGATATGTTTATGAACCCACTTTCGAAGAGTTCACGAGCATGTTGGAGGCGCTCCGTGCCGAGGAGCCGATAAAGTGCACCGCTGTGCAATTCTCCGGAGGAGAACCCACCGTACATCCGAGAATAGTCGAAATTATCGCCAAAGCAAAAGAGCTGGGCTTTGCGCAGATAATGGTGGCTTCCAACGGATTGAAGTTTTCCAGAGACTATCAGTTTTTGAAAGATTGCATGTTGGCGGGAATGAACACGATATACCTGTCCTTCGACGGCGTCAGCGATGACGTGTATCTTCAGGCAAGGGACCGGAAGATGTTCGACGTGAAGATAAACGTCATAGAGAACTGCAAGAAACTCAAGGAGGAAACAGGACGTTCCCCGTCGATAGTTCTTGTCCCCACACTCGTCCGCGGCGTCAACGACCATCAGGTGGGGGAAATAACAAAATTCGCCTTTGATCACTCCGAAGTCGTCCGCGGCGTCAACTTCCAGCCCGTGGCGTTCACGGGAAGAATTTCCAGAGAAGAAGTTTCCGAAGGAAGAATAACTCTTACCGATCTTGTCAAAAAGTTCGAAGAACAGACAGGATTCGCAAAATCCGAGGATTGGTACACCGTACCGATCGTTACCCCAATATCGGATTTCGCAACCGAGCTCATGGGCAAAAACATGGTGGCGTTCACAACCCACCCCCATTGCGGATTGGCAACATATCTGTTCGAAGCCGAAGACGGTTCCGTTACTC
>CAZPQO010000054.1:0-5598 GCA_964588745.1 uncultured Methanomassiliicoccales archaeon
GACTTCGTATCTCAAACAGATATCGGAGGATTTGCTTTTCCTCCAGGATGCCAAAAATAAATTCAGACAGTTTCCGACCATAAGACCCAATGTTCCGACCGCGGTCATAGCGGGGTTCCCCAACGTCGGAAAAAGCAGCCTCATGAGAGAACTGAGTACCGCCACACCGGAGATCGCTCCGTACCCCTTCACCACAAAAGGCATTGTGATAGGGCATGTGGAAGACGGTTGGAACACTTATCAGATCATCGACACGCCGGGATTGCTTGACAGAAGTTTCGAGGACAGAAACGATATCGAAAAACAAGCAGTTCTGGCTCTCAGATACCTGACCAATGTCATGGTGTTCATGTTGGACCCTTCCGAATCCTGCGGATATTCCATGGATAAGCAGAATGCTTTGCTGGAATCCGTCCAAAAAGGTTTCGAAGGAGTGGACATAATTGTTGTCGAGAGCAAATCGGATTTGAAGAAAACAGACAGCGAAAACCTGTTCTTCTCCACGGAAACAGGAGAGAACCTGGAAGAACTGAGAAGCCTCATACTCGGTAAACTGAGGGCAATGACGGGAGTCTGAAATGACTAAAGGTCCCGCCGCAAGCGACGCGATGTACAAGTATTTCGCGGATCTCGCAAGACAGAAAGACGAGTGTTACGCCGTTGCCGGATTGGCCAGAAAAAGAGGCATCGATCCGGAAACCTTCGTTGAAGTTCCCCAAGCAGAAGATTTGGCATCCCGCGTGGAAGAATTATTGAAAGATTATAAAGTCGAAGGCGTGGCCGAAGACATCAGACGGCTCACTGCCGAAAACAAAAACAGGGAACTCGTGTCGTTGTTGGTGGCAAAGGAAGTTGCCCGCAGGCCCGCCGACAGTATTGAGATGGCTTTGGACCGTGCGATACGGGTCGGATTGGCCGTGTTGACCGAGGGTATTCTGGTTGCGCCTTTGGAAGGTATAGCAGACGTCAAGGTCAAGAAGAACGGTGACGGAACAGAATTCGTCGACCTTGTGTTTGCGGGTCCCATCAGAGCCGCGGGGGGCACTGCTCAGGCGATGAGCGTCCTCATAGCCGACGTTGTCAGAAGGGAGTTGAACCTCAGCCGCTATAAACCCACCGAAGAAGAGATTTCCAGATTTGACGAAGAAATATCCCTGTACAAAGTGACGAAACACCTTCAGTACATGCCCAGCTCTCAGGAAATAGACCTTATCGTAAGGAACTGTCCGATAATGATTGACGGAGAAGGCACGGAAGAGGTTGAAATATCAGGATTCCGGGATCTGCCCAGAATAGAAACGAACAAAGTCAGAGGCGGCGCCTGTCTTGTCATTGCAGAAGGCCTGTGTCAGAAAGCCTCCAAAATCAAAAGGCACGTTGACACATTGAAAATAGACGGTTGGGATTTCATAGCGGAATATTTGGATGTACACGCTCCGTCGCAGGATGAAGAAGGAGGCGGCGATGCGGAACAGGCTATCTATCCCAACAACGTTTACATGACGGACATTCTCGCCGGACGTCCTGTTTTCGGATATCCCAGCAGAGAAGGCGGGCTTCGCCTTAGGTACGGAAGAGCCCGGACAACGGGACTTGCCGCACTTGCGTTCAGCCCGGCGACCATGTATGCCACCGATAAATTCATGGCTATAGGAACTCAGATGAAAATCGAGAGGCCGGGTAAGGGATGTGTGGTCACTCCCTGCGACGAAATCGAGGGCCCCATCGTTGTTCTGAAGAACGGAGACATGATTTACTGCCACACCAAAAAGGATGTGGATGAAGTCTACGACAGAATCGCCCGCATAATTGATGTGGGAGAAGTTTTGGTTCCTTTCGGAGAATTCTCGGAAAACAACCATTTGTTGGTGCCTCCGGGATACTGTCTGGAATGGCACAAACAGGAGATTCTTGCCAAAGGCGAACTTCCCGAAGACTGGGAAGCCCCCACTTACGAAAGAGCCAAAGAAATGAGTTCGGAGCTCGGGGTTCCGTTGCATCCGAAATACAATCTCTTTTGGTCGGATTTGAAAATGGAAGAGATTATCCGCCTCAGGGATAAGCTCATAGAAACGGGTTCATACAACGAAGGGAACATTTCGATTCCCGCGGAAGATGATATTAAAACACTGTTTGAAAATCTGGGAGCCCTCCACAGATTCAGAAACCGCCGCATAGGAATATTCAAAAGATACAGCCAATTTATTCTCGACTGCCTCAATTTGAAATCCGAAGGAGGAAGCATCTCGGAGAAAGGAGAGTTCGGCGGGGAAAATCCTCTCGATGCCATAAACAAAGCAATGGGGATAACCGTCATGGATCGGTGCGGCACCAGAATCGGAATGAGAATGGGACGTCCCGAAAAATCCGATCACCGGGAAACCGATCCTGTCAACAACTGTCTGTTCCCCGTGGGGATGAAGATGGAATCCGAAAGAGACTATCTGAGAGTGATAGAAAAATCAAAGAGAACCACGGAAAATATACTCACGTCAAAATCCGACATTTATTTGCAGATGGGGTCCAGAAGATGCACTTCCTGCGGGAAGTTGATGTGGAGGTCCTGGTGCAGAGAATGCGAGAGCCACACCGTTTCGGTAGTGGGTCCGAATGCCGGTCGGTTCGAAGGTCTTGACAACGTACCGGTGGATTTGGATGCCGAACTCACGGCCGCCTGCGACCATATCGGAGAAAGAAAACCGAAAGCGATGAAGTGCCCGATCCGGCTGAGATCCAGACTGAAGGTTCCTGAAGCTCTCGAAAAAGGAATTTTAAGATCCAAATACAATTTACTCGTGAACAAAGACGGAACCGTCCGTTACGACATGACCGACATTCCCCTGACTCACTTCAGACCCAGGGAAATCGGACTCTCGGTGGAAAGTGCGATAAAGCTCGGCTATACCCATGATTGGAACGGGGAGCCGTTGACGGACCCGGAACAGCTCTGCGAACTGAAAGTTCAGGACATCATACCTCCGGCGGACTGCGGAGACTTCCTTGTCAGAGTCGCGAATTTCGTCGATGAAGAACTTTCGAAACTCTACAAAGTGGAACCTTACTACAACGTGACAGGAAGAAACGAACTCATCGGAAAGATTGTGTTCGGTCTTGCACCCCATACTTCGGGAGGGATTCTGTGCAGAATCATAGGATACTCTTCCGCAAGAGGATGTTTCGGACATCCTTTCTTCCACGCTGCAAAAAGAAGAAACTGTGACGGAGACGAAGACTGTGTCATTCTGGCAATGGACGCTCTGCTCAACTTCTCGTTCAGTTTCCTGCCGAGTTCCAGAGGAGGATTGATGGACGCACCGTTGGTTCTCACGACGAGGTTGGATCCAAACGAAATAGACAAAGAAGCCCACAACGTGGATTGCCTCAGGGAATATCCTTTGGAATTCTACCATGCGGCCATGAGATTCGCCAACACCAAAGAGGTGGAAAGTATAATGGATATGGTGAACGGACGCGTCGGTTCACCTGCCCAATACGAAGGACTGGGATTCACTCATGATACCTACGACATCTCCGAAGGTCCGAAGATCTCCGCATACATCACAAACGGAAACATGGATGACAAAATAAAGGGTCAGATGGCCATCTGTGCAAAAATCAGAGCCGTGGACGAGAGAGACTTCGCTTCCAGAGTCATCAGCAGACACTTCATGCCGGACCTGATAGGAAACCTCAGGAAATTCGCGGCCCAGAAATTCAGATGTACCAAGTGCAACAGCAGTTACCGGAGAATACCTTTGGACGGTAAATGCAGAAAATGCGGGCAGTATGTTATTTTGACGGTTTTCCAGAAAGGCGTCATGAAATATCTGATACCCGCAAAGGAAATCAGCGAAACCTACGATGTTGACAATTACATAAAGGACAGGATATTTCTTATAGAGACGAGCATGGAATCTCTTTTCGAGAATGATAAAGTCAAAAAATGCACCCTTCAGGATTTCTTCTGAGTAAGTTATGAAATAATTGAAAAGAAAAGGGGCGGATGCCCCGGTTGTGTTTAAGAAAGTTCTGCAACCTGTGCGGAAATATCCGCCGCCTTCTCGGACAGGATCTCTATTGCTTTTTTGAGAGTTTCCTCAGCAGTGAGAGATCCGTCGGTTTCGAAGGTGAACAGGAAGTTCTTGTCATCGCCGTTGACGACTATTGAACCGTCGTTGTTGACGGACTCCATGCAGGACTTGCAGAGAGTACACTCGATGAGGTTTTCCACCACAAGTTTTCCGTCTTCTACGCCGAACACTCCTTTCGGACAGATTTTGATGCAGTTCAAAGCCGCTTCGGTGGAAGCTCTGGCAGGATCGATTTCGATCAACGGGAGGTACTTGTACCCTACACCGCTGGTGACCTGCCATTTGACATGGTCTTTGGCCGTTCCCATGACTGCGTGAGCATATATCATCACAGCCTGGTCTTCGGTCAGTTCCACAATAGGAATGAATTCGTCCTTGACTTTGAGTTCGGGATCTCCCAACGGCAACATGTTGCCGGACATTACGGTACCGGGACCGTTTTCATGAATGCTGTACATAATCGTACAGTTGGGGCATCCCTCGTTGTTGCATACGCACTGATCCCTGAAAGTAAAGAGTTCCAGGTTTGTGGGAACGGGGACCATTCCCAGTCTGTGGGCGATGATTTCGTCGAACAGGGGCGTTGCGCTTTCGTATTCCTTGTCGTCGATTTCGATGGTTCCCAAGTGGAACTCAACGACATCGATGGCCATTTTCGGAATGTCGGACATCATTGTCCTTCTGAGCGCGTTTGCCATGGCAGGCGAGGAATTCTTCAGTATGAACTTGGCCTTCCTCTCGGCCATTTCGATGATTTCTGTTTCCATGAGATTAACCTCAGACCCTGCGTCCTCTGCGTCCGCCCTTCTTCTTGGTACCGTCATGGGGTATCGGGGTCACATCTTCGATGCGTCCGATTCTTATGCCGGCCCTTGCGAGGGCACGTATGGCCGCCTGTGCACCGGGACCGGGGGAAGTTGCCTTGTTGCCGCCGTGAGCACGTACTTTAACGTGAAGTCCCACAACGTCTCTTTCCCTTGCAATTTCCGCAATCTTCTCCGCCGCTCTCTGTGCGGCATAGGGAGAAGCCTGATCTTTCGCCTGCTTCACGACCATTCCGCCGGTAACCTTACCGATGGTTTCCGCACCGGTGATGTCGGTGAGGGTAATCATGATATTGTTGTAAGTGGCGAATATATTGGCTATAGCCCATTTGTCTGCCATCAGTTCTCACCATCCTCCGGTGTAATGCCTGCTTCTTCCGCATCTTTCTTTGCGGCTTCCGCCTGTCTCTTTGCCTCTGCTTCGGCTCTTGCGGCATCTGCTTCGAGTTTTGCCGCGAGTTCCTCGGGGGACATCCTCATGGGATGCATGTCGTCGGTGAACGCCGAGCTGGGCGCGTATTGAATTGTAGGTTCTTCGCTTCTAAGAACAATGTATCCGGGGACCGTCACTCTGTGACCGTTAAGGAAGATGTGACCGTGATTGATCATCTGCCTGGCCTGTTTTATCGTGTTGGCCAAACCCTTTTCGTAAACGATGGTCTGAAGTCTCCTGGAAAGAATGT
>CAZPQO010000055.1:0-5582 GCA_964588745.1 uncultured Methanomassiliicoccales archaeon
GGCCCAACAGGAAAGGTCCGGTGAAAATCAGGGAGAACAGATCCGCGACGTAATAGTAAGGCAAAGATACCAACAAAGCCGTCAGAATCATAATCGAATAGGCTCCGAATACGGAGCCGAAGTCACGGTTGTTGAAACGGGATATTACCGCGTGACCCGCCATCATGAAGACCAGCAGCACGATGATCATGCTGAATCCGTTCCAAGACAGCGCAATGGATGCGAACAACGCGCCTGCGCCTATCACGTATTTCAGAACGTTTTTGTTGAGAACAGCTTCTATGCCGCGGTTTTCGGCGGCTTCCAAAGCTTTCATCGCCCTCAAAACGAACAGTGACGCGAGTGCGAAAAGCATCAGCAGAATTCCCATTGTCGTACCGTCGGAAAACACGGACATGACCACGGGCAAAGGCAGAACCGCAAAAAGGAATGCGGAAATGAGACCGATGTTTCTGTCGAACATTTCTTTTCCGAGATAATACACCAGAATTACGGTGAATGCAGCCGCACAGGGCCCGGAGATTGCCAATATCGCGGATGCCGCAACTGACGCGGATGCTCCCAAAGCCATGGGAATCCATGCGAAGCCCGCCAGAATCAGGTCAACCAGCGGAGGTTGCATAAGCGTGCCTCCGAACGGGTAATTAAGCGAAGGGTCGGACAGCCCGAAAGTTCCCGTTAGGATGCTGATTATGATATGTTTGTGTTCCGCGGCACCCGATCCGGACAACGCGAAACCGTTGCCGGCGGATATACCGACCGAGAAAATCGTTCGGGTCAGTATTGCGGTGATTACAATCAGACCGAGGGTCAGTACGAGCCAATTCCGTCTGATTGATTCTTTGATATTGTCGCCTTTCGCGACATGATCTTTCCTCCTTGGCGAGGAAGAGTCAGTTTTGCCGAATTTACGCATTATAAAGGTCTCCGTCCTTAAATTATCGATTGATGATTGATTGCCTATTTATATCTTTACGAACGCGCGTATATTAATAGAGAAGAGAGGGAAATCACAGCACTTTGGCTATTTCTTCCCTGAAGAATTCGGCGGATTCCAAGGGATTGTCGGAACCGTATATCGCACGCCCCACTATGACGTAATCCGCACCGGCTTCTATCGCTGAAGCCGCAGTTCCTCCCTGGGCTCCGACTCCGGGGGAAAGAATGAGTCTGTCGCCTATCACGGACCTGATTGCCGTGATTCTTTCGGGTCTTGTCGCAGGGGCTATGAATCCCGATACATCGCATTTTACGCCGAGTTCGGCCATTTCTTCGCCGTGTTTGGCGGTGAAGGTTTTACCGCCGGGATGACTCATTTCCGTCACTGCGAATATTTTTGCGTTTCCGGCGGCCTCTTTGGCGGCCAGCAGGGAATCTTCCCCTGTGAAGGCGTGAACGATTACGGCCGAGGCCCCCCGGGACACGCAGTTCTCCACAATCAAACGGACGGTGTTGGGTATGTCCGCCACTTTAAAGTCGCAGATTACGTCTCCTCTCTTTGCCAGTTCGTTGATCATACCGGGACCGGCGGAAAGTACCAACGGCCAATTAATCTTGATTGCATCCACGACTCCGGAAAGGGAATCCGCGATCTCCAGAGCCTTTTCACCGTCGGTTTCGTCCAATGCGAGTACCAGACGCGTATCCTTCTTCATGATTGCCGATATTTCTGCGAGAGTTAATAATAGGTCGGAGCGGATTGCCGTTTCATGACTCGGAGGCGGTTAGAATGCGGTTCGGTCGCCGACGGCGAATTGGCCGTCGGATGCAAGCACTGCACCGAGGGTTCCAAATTGGTTCTGTTCGTCACCGGACGCTGCAGCACGGGATGTGCTTACTGTCCCGTGTCCTTCGAAAAGAAAGGAATTGAGGGAACTTACGCCAACGAACTCAGAGCTTTTTCCGATGAGGAAATCATAACCGAAGCCGAAGCGATGGATGCCACGGGAACCGGATTGACCGGAGGGGATCCGTTGCAGGATTTCGATTTGACTCTCCGTTACCTGAAATTAATGAAAAACCGTTTCGGTCCGAAACACCACGTTCACCTTTACACCTCCACAGTGGATTTTGAAAAAGCAAAAATTCTGAAAGAGGGAGGTTTGGACGAAATCCGTTTCCATCCCCGCGAAGAGGAATGGATGGATTTTGACACATCGGAATTGGAGAAAATTCTGAGGATAGAAGGTCTCGACGTAGGATTGGAAGTTCCTGCCCTTCCCAACCGGGAAAAAGATTTGGATTCTTTGATCTCCAAAGTTTTCGACGCCGGGATTTCCTTCATGAACCTGAACGAATTGGAATTTTCCGAAAGTAACTGGGACATGATGGAACGGGAAGGATACCGTCTCAAAGACGACATCTCCTCGGCGGTGGGGGGTTCGGAGGAAACCGCCCTCAGGCTCATCGGAAACCATCCGGGAAAAAGGATACATTACTGTTCTTCCTCATTCAAAGACGGGGTGCAACTGAGACGCCGTCTGATAAGACGGGCGGAAAATACCGCGGCGGAGTACGAAATCGTCACCGAAGACGGGACGGTTCTGAAGGGTCTGATTTACGCCGAAGATACGGCGGAAGTCTCGGAATTGCTGAAAGAAGAGTTCGGCGTCCCCGATGTCCTGATTTTTGAGAACGCGGACAAAGGGATTGTGGAGACCGCCCCCTGGGTACTTCAGGAGATAGCCGATGGGCTGCCTTACAGATGCTATATCGTGGAAGTGTACCCTACGGCTGACGGGCTTGAAGTCGAAAGGATGCCTCTCGGCCGCCTTAAAGAATGACTTCAAGCCACGCTGAGACTCTGAATCTCGTGATGTCTGTTGACGATATCCCTTGCGATGCGGAGATTTTTCCCTTCCTTGCCTATTGCCCTTCCCTTGAGTTCTGAATCAACGGTAACAGTGGCATGGGTTATTTCTCCGCGCTGCTCGATTTCGACCTTTTCGGGTTTGTAGATATGGAAGACGTTTTTAACGAACTGTTCGGGATCGTCGGAATGTTCCACGACCTGAATGTTTTTCCCGGTCAGACTCTTGAGTCTGATCATATGGTCTCCCTTCTTGCCGACCGCCAGATTCCCCTGGCCGGCTTCGACAACGAAGACCAGCTTTTCAGGGGTTTCCATGCAGTCCACCGCGTTGGTCTTTGTGACCTCCTGGAACAGGGCGATGTACCTGAGGGTATCGTCGGTGATTACGATTTCTGCAATCATGTTTTTCACAGCGTAATATGTTTTTAAAGCGTTAATATGTTCGATGTGCCTTTGTCGATGACGGCAAGTGCCGAGACGGAGAAAGGCTTACCGCACAGAGCGCCGAGCTCCATGTTGTTGCCCCTGTAGCGGTGGATTTTGACGCCCTCCGCCTCAGTCAGCGCTTTGCTGGGGCAGTTTCTGGCCAGAATGATCATCTGGGCCTTTCCTGCCTTTATCGCTTTCTCTGTCTGATCAACGCCGAAATCTACCTTGCCGGTGGCAATGGCCGCTCTCAGCGCTCTGCTTATGTCGATCGTGTTTTCACTCATTCTTCATCCCCCTTTTTGTTTTTGGGCGTATAAATCAGGTTAACCGCACCGGTACCCAATGTGACCGGCTGCCCGACTATGATGTTCTCGGTGACTCCTTCAAGGGTGTCGACTTCGCCCACCATCGCCGCATGCATAAGATGGGTGGTGGTGATTTCGAAGGCGGCCCTTGCAAGAACCGAGGATTTCTTTCCGGAAACTCCGTGACGTCCGATGGCTTTCACCGAACCGTCGTTTGTCATCTGGTCGGCAACGAGCATGATATGCCTGATGTCGACGTTCAGACCGGCTTCTCCGAGTGTGTCTTTAGCTTCGTAGATAATGGAGTTTCTTGCGGCTTCGACGCCCAGGACCTCAGATATTTCCTGAATACTGTTGGTCATTACGTTGGGCGCGTCAACGCCGTCAACCGACAGCACCTCTTTGAGGTTGCTGCCCTCGGTGACGATTTCGTATTTTTCCTGTTTGTTTCTGCTTATGACCGCTCTTTTCACGTTGTCGATGCCTTTGATTTTTGCATTCTTTATGGCATCGTACATGGTCTGTATCTTCTTGAAAGAAGGCGAGTCCGATGTGATGATCAGATTGAAATCTTCTATCTCGACCATACCGCGGACGGCTCTTATTTTGCTGAGCTTGTCATGAATATCCTCAATGGTCACTCCCCTTTTGTCCATCTGGTGGGCATCGGGGGATATGACTATGCGCATATTGGTGGTGTCCGTGGCTATTTTTGCCACGTCGGTCAGCAAAGTCATCTCTATGTTGGAAGCCACGTGTCTTGCGACGCTTTCGTCTTCGGCGGCGAGGCCGCGGAGAGGAATCGTCATGGACGGTGTGCTCGGGGCACGTCTGGCATCCACGATTTCTATCAATCTGGGAAGACCCTGCGTAACGTTGATGTTCGCAACACCGGCGTAGTGGAAGGTACGCATGTTCATCTGGGTACCCGGCTCACCGATGGAGTGGGCCGCCATGACTCCGGCGGACTCGTTCTTGTCCATAAGGTGGGAATTGTACATTTCCCAGGCCCTGTCGAGAAGTTTTCTGCAGGTTTCGTCGGTGAACTCGTTGCCCGCCATGCGGGATGCGATGTCTGACAGAACCTTCAGAGGGATTGAGTATCCCGCTTCGTCGGCCAAGTCGATCAGTCTGGTTTCTTCGGCGGTGTAGACGCGTTCGCGGGTGATTTCCTCGGCATGGAACAGAGGTGCGGCCTCTTCGGCCTTCTTCTTCACCTTTGAGACGGATTTGCGGGAAGGACGTTTGGCAAAGGTCTCGATGATCGATGCCGCCTCTTCCGCGGATATGCCGAGATCTTCCATCTCTTCCTGTGTGGCCGCCTGAACGTCCGAAAGTATTCTGAACTTGGTCAGGAGCAACGCGGCCGCTTCTTCACTTATTCCGCGCCTTATCAACGCGTTTATGGTGTCTTTTTTGGCCATTGCTCACTCACCTCCTTCGTAGCTGTTTTCATAATCTTCCACTTCATCCTCGTCGAATTCCATTTCATCTTTTTCTTTGGAACCGTAATCTTCGCCCACGTCGCTCTCGTCGAAACGGATCAGGTCTTCGGCGACTTCGTCTCCGAGAACCTCGGCGAAAAGATCGTCCAAATCAATCGCTTTGCCGCGGACGGATCTTGTGGGATCCACTCCGTCTTCGCCGTATCTGAACTGAATGACGGTTCCGATGGTGTTTCTGACCGTTCCGTCGGAAGTGAGTTTCAGATCTTCCAAAGCCGAGATCAGACGTCTCTGCATGTATCCCGATCTGGATGTTCTCACCGCGGTATCGACCAGACCTTCACGGCCTCCCATTGCGTGGAAGAAGAATTCCGTGGGGTTGAGTCCGGATTTGTATGAGTTGGCACAGAATCCTCTGGCACTGGCACCCATGTCTTTCTTGTCAAAGTGGGACAGAGTTCTGTTCCAATATCCTCTGGAAAGTCTTTCACCGCGGACGGTCTGCTGTCCGATGCAGCCGGCCATCTGAGACAGGTTCAGCATCGAACCGCGGGCTCCGGCTCTCGCCATGATGACCGCGGGGTTGTCCAT
>CAZPQO010000056.1:0-5409 GCA_964588745.1 uncultured Methanomassiliicoccales archaeon
TCGGACTCGGAGGGAAGGTCTTCGGAATCGCATACCACTTGGGTGATTCCGTCCCTGTCGGCGAGATAGATGAATGCTACTCCGCCGTGGTCCCTGGAAAACCTGACCCAGCCCTGAAGGCAAACCTCTTTTCCCAGATCCGATTTCCTGAGTTCTCCGCAGGTGTGTGTCCTCTTCATTTTAAATTGTTCTCCGGTTGAATATAAGCCTGCTTAAACATGGGAACATATAATAATTGTTGCAGTTTCAACGGTTTCCGATTTTATCCTGAACAGAGGGAATGAAGTCAAAGGGATCTTTCACTATTCCCAAAATAACGGAGGTATTGGTCTTGTTGACGCCGGGCCGGGAATTTATGAATTTCACTGTGTCGGAAAATTCATCTCTGTCTTTGCAGGCAATCCACGCAATCGCATCGCTGTCCCCCGTAACGTCGAATATACTGACGATCTGAGGGACGTTTCTAAGATCTTCAAGCACGTCCGATAAACTGTCAGCGTAGATGTGGACGATTCCCATGTAATCAAAACCGAGTTTCATGTAATCCACTTTCGCCCGGTATCCTTTGATCACTTCTTTCGATTCGAGATTTTTTATTCTTTGAATCAAAGTGGTGGGATGCACCCCCAACTGCTTGGCCAGTTGTCGGTAGGAGCCTTGGCTGGATTTGCACATCAAATCGATTATACGCCTGTCCAGCTCATCCATTTCTTTCAATTCCGACATTTCTCATCCCTGTCCGTAGAAATCCGTTCCGTATATTTATTAGATAACGATTCTTCCATGGATATACATGACGGACGAATTGTTCAGACGCGACGGATACCAATCCGAGTTCGAAGCTAAGGTTGTCTCCGTGAACGGAGATCTTGTTGTATTGAACCGAACCGCGTTCTACCCCGGAGGAGGGGGGCAGGTCTGCGACACCGGCGACATCAACGATGCCGAAGTCACCGAGGTGTTCAGAAACGATAAAAATGAAATTGTTCACAGAGTTCCGGAACACGGTCTCAAAGAAGGTGATATCGTTTGGGGAAGCGTCGATTGGAAAAGACGTTTCGATTTGATGAAGGGACACACGGGAGAGCATATTCTGTTCGGATCCCTTAAACGTGAAATTCCGGATCTTACGATAGGAAAGATATTCATTTCCCCCGATAGCAAATATGTTGTTGTGAATCAGGGTCTTGACTGGGACGTTGTTGAAAAAGCAATCAGAACCGCCAATGACGTAATCAGAAACAACCTGACGGTATCCAGAGTGGTCATGGACCGGGACGATCCGGAACTCGAGGAGAAAGTCAGGATAAAATTTGAAAACATTCCCGAAGACGAAGAAGTCACCGTAACCGCTGTGGGAGATTTTGATTATTCTGCCTGCAGCGGCATTCACGTTATGGAAACTTCGGAATTGGGCATGCTGTTTGTCGATAGGGTCGTATCCGCGGGCAAAGAAGGAACATCGGTTCATTTCAGAGTCGGCGATGATGCGGCGGATGCCGCCATGGAGTTGGCTTACGTTTGCTTGAAAACGTCGGATGCCGCCGACAGCAAGCCCGAAGACCTGACAAAAACCGTTGCGAACATGAAGAAAGATGTTTTCAATTTCGGAAAATCCCTGAAAGAAATGACCGAAACGATACTTTCAGGATTGGAACCCGAAGTTGTGAACGGCGTTAACGTTTACAGCGCAATCCTTTCCGGAGCCGATAAAAGGGCCATGTCCGACGCGACCGAAAGAATAAGGAACGAGGAAGGAATCATGATACTGGTTTCCGTCGGAGAGTCTGTTTCGGCGATGTTGGCATCAGGTGTCGGTTCGGTTGATTGCAGAACCGTCATTTCCGAATCCTTGAAGGAATTCAACGGAAGAGGCGGGGGCAAACCGGACTTCGCCCAGGGAGGGATACCGAACCCCGAAGACGGGGAAAATCTGCTGAACACCATGGTTGATGCCGTGAAAACCATCATCGGATGAAGTTCGGCAATATTTAATTAAAGAAACCGATTATGGGGGTACGTGCTATGCAGAGAATGAATCCACGTCAGATGAAACAGGCCATGAAGAAGATGGGCATAAGCCAATCCGAACTTCCCGACGTTTCAGAAGTAATTATCAGAACAAAGGACAGCGAGATTGTGATCAACAATCCCCAAGTGGTCTGCGTAGAAATGAGCGGAACCAAATCCTATCAGATTTCAGGTACGGAGCATACAAGACCGTTGACCGAATCCTCGGAGGATGCGGGTCCGCAGATACCCGAAGAAGACATAGAACTGGTAATGTCACAGACCGGATGTACCAGAGAGAAAGCCGCAGAGGCTTTGGCGGCTGTCGACGGACAGCCCGCGGAAGCAATAATCAAGATAGTATCGGAGTGATTTGAAATGTGTTTGGCATTGCCCGGAAAGGTTGTGAAAATCGACGGTGAAAACGCCGACGTTGATTTCGGAGGCGTAATCCGACAGACCAACGTGGCGATGGTCGAAGTGGAAGTCGGCCAATGGGTCGTCATCCATGCTGGCTTCGCGATTGAGGTCATGGACGAGGAAGAAGCCCAGGATACGATTGCGCTCTGGAATGAAGTTCTCAGTCATGATGAGGTTTCTTACGAATGAGTTCTTAAAGAGAGGAATGGTGTTTCCGGGGCTTCGGCCCCACTGTATTCTTTAATTCACCCTTTCGTAATCCTTTCGCACGCTATGTGTTGTGATTCGACGCATCCGCCGTGATGCCGGAAGATTTTCTGATTTCGGCCTTACTGAATCCTCGCATAAGGAATGTAGATGTTGATCAGCACTGGCAATTTTGCGGTAAATCACATCATAAGTTACATGATTGATAACCGACACCGATAAAGGATATAATACGGAAAAATACTCGTCGTTCATGGTTCTGATACTGGATAATTTCAAAGGCGGTCCGCCGTGCAAATTTGCAGATTCCGATGTTCTGTTTCTTCTTGATTATCTGTCGGACGGTAAACGCGTCAGTAGGATGGATATTTCCAAATATTTGGGTATAGGTGAGGGAAGTGTCCGTAAATTGATTGAACTTCTCAGGGATAACAACATGGTGGAAACCTATCAAACCGGTACGACAATCAAGCCTTACGGTATCAAACTGTTGAAAACACTCGATATAAAATCCGTTTCCGTAAACGTGGGAGGTTATGTGGTCGGACGCTATCAACAGGGCGTCGTCGTAAAGGATATGGCGGAAAAAGTATTCAACGGAATCGCCCAAAGAAATGCAGGAATAAGAGCCGGGGGCGAGGGGTGTACAACATGGATCATGGATCAGAATAGCTTGTTGATGATGCCCGCATGGGATGTGGATAAGAACGATCCCTTGCTATCAAAGAAAATAAGAAAATCGGTCGACCTGGATGACGGAGACGTATTGATTATCGGCGGCGGAGACACCAAACGTTTTGCCAGACTGGCTGCGGGATCTGCCGCTCTGGAACTTGTCTGAACCGGATGAGAAAACCCCGAAGATTCCGATAAATTCGAATCTTCAGAGTCGGGGAGATACGTTCATTTCGGTTTCCTTTTTTACTATCGATATCACTTTGAACAGCGGAAGGCCCAGGTCCGAAGCTATGGCCACGCATCCTTTTCCCTTTTCATACCTTTCAACAATGTTTTTCCTATTGAACAACGGAGCGTCCTTATCACTGACTGTGATATCCAAGGATTTAGGCTCTTCGGCCCACCTTGTAGAGTTGCAACTCGGGCATCTTGCAGGACCTTCCTTTTTTCTTGAAATCCATTTGTGACTGCACACATTACATTTGCATTTGAGAGATGGTTTGTTCCAAGCGTAAGATCCGCACCTCGGACATTTGGACGGTGTTTCGATTCTGTTGTACCATGCATAATTGCATCGGTTGCACATCAGCCGGGATTTTTCTTCGTCCTCTCCTTCATCCATAATATAAAATCGGTTATCGCAAAAAGGGCATAAACACTCACCATTCGTAATATGCACGGTGTGTTTCAGTGTCGACGGTTGTAAATTTGTAGATTCGAACGAAGAAGATAGATTACCTCCCGAATCAGATGTTTCATTATTTGAGTTGGACATATCATCCAATAGGCGATTTAGATACAAATAGCATTTTATGGAAAATTGTGGATAATTAAACAATTATATTGAGCTGTCATGAAACCTGCGTGATGGGGCCGTTTGAAACGGGAGTCTGACACTTACGGACGAGTGTAAGTGTTGACCCGTTGTAATTTTCCTGAGACGGCCGAATCACTGGCGAAAGAATAAAGTGGCTTTTCAGCTATGATTAGTCGCTAAACAAAAACCGGCCAAAAAGCCGTGTTCTTCATTGGTTTCGAATCCTTTAAGTTTGCGGTCATCGGCGGTTTCTGTTTGGCGGGAAAATGATGAAATGTCCCGAAGAGACAGACCGTATTGGACGGTTTCTGACGTAAAATCCACTAAGTGGAAACGGGAACCTGTTGTAAAGAAACGAATGATTCAGCGAAAGCTTGATTGATTATCTGTCATAAGTGTCGAACTCCCGTTGAAATGTCAATAATATCGAAATGGATCGGAGGTGTATACTGTGTCATCTACGACAATGCCTGAATTTTCAAAGGCAGACATTATTTTTTCAAACGATTCCAGAACCTTTTCGACAGATTGAGATGTATTGAGGGATATTGCTTCGGGGCTCATCCCCTTGTAGTGCAAAGCCAGTATCATCGCATCATCTTCGTCAAGGGACAGCCGTTTCATCAAATAGTTTGTATGTTCAAGGTAATCATCTTTGGAGTCGTACATTTCCGATGCCAATTCCTGCCAAAGATGTTTTCGTTCACCTCTGTTGACGATATCTACCACCTCCTCGATATCCATTTCCAGATGCCTGAGGACTTCAAAAATATATTTCACTGAAACGGGAATCCCGTTATCAAGCAGATATACGCAACCATAGTGGTTTTCGGTCACATACTTTAATTCGAACCTCGAATCACTCCATAAAGCCATTGAAGTTGAGATTGTTTTATCGTGGAAGGTGACGGCTTTACCGCAACTGTCGCATATTGTGCATTCGTCATCAGACACATACCATCTGTTGTCACAATCGCTGCAGATAATCAATTGTTTTTTGGAAAGATGTGCTTTTACGCATTCGTACACAACCAGCCTCTCGTCGCCTCTGTTCACTATTTTCACAGGTACGTCCCATTTGACCGATTTGCATCTCGGACAGCATAATTCCGAATCCTGAATTTTACGTTTCCTCATATTCCAGGCATGTCCGCATCTTTGACACCGCACCGTTCTGGGAGGTTCGTCCCATAATGTGGATCGGCATTCCGGGCATCTGCGAGGCATTGTTTTGCGTTTCCTCCAAACATGCCCGCATTGATGACACATAAGACGTT
>CAZPQO010000057.1:0-5406 GCA_964588745.1 uncultured Methanomassiliicoccales archaeon
GATTCAACATACCCATAATTTCCAACGAAACTCTGATAGACTATGCCATAGAGGAAGTCCCGCCCCTTATCTTCGCCGCACCCGGCGGAATGTACGTGAAACTCGACAGCGACCTTCTCAGAGAAATCAGGGAAAAAAATCAAATCAGTCTCGGATCTCTCGCACAGATCGCGGGAGTATCCAGAAGAACGATTCAGATGTACGAGACCGGAATGGGTGCAATGATAGACGCGGCTCTCAGAATCGAGGAGTTCCTCAACATACCGATGATAATACCTCTGAACCCTTTCGAATACACTCCGGATTCAACAACGGAGAAATACGAAGTGAGCGGAGAAGAACGGACGGGTTCCGTCGTTCTCAACAGACTCATAGACATAGGATTCAGCATCACCCCTGTGATGAAAAGTCCCTTTGATGCTTTGTCAAGAGTGAAGGAAGTCATAATCCTCACCGGTACGGGGGAGGACGAGGAGAAACTTCTCCAAAGGGCCGCTATAACCTCGGAAGTGTCAAATCTCGCCGGTAAACCGTCGGTCGTCATCGTGAAACGCGCGAAGAACCGCGATGCCATAAAAACCACCGCGGTCATAACCGTGGACGAATTGAAGAAAATCGACGAAAGCGACGAGCTTACGGAACTGGTTCTGTCCAGGAGCACCAACAGATGATTTCTCTTTCCGTGGGAAAATCGGAATTGGATATTCTTCCCGTGGTAAGGGGACTTTCCTCTTACGCCGAGCATATCGACGGAATATACGGAAATTATAACAGATACGCCGTTTCCCTGAGTCCGGAAGAAATCGAAGGAGTACGGCACAGAGAATCCGCCGCCGACAATTACGAACCGAGTGAACTCGATCTGGTTTTCGCTCACAGATTGTCCCATTTCGGAGAAGTCACCGTTCCCGCACCCGCCTGGTGCGCCATTGTCGATTTATGCGACAGAAATTCAAAAGAATTGATTCCTCTGGATATGCCCGATCGGCAATACACGGAGATTTACTGCGAAACCGTAAGTTCTTTGGAATGGGTCGGCGAACACAGACTGGCTAAAAAAGGAATGAAAAAGAAATTCGACATGAGTTCCCCCGAAAAATTCTCGGAGGAATGGGACGATTTTATAAACCGCAGGAAAGGATTCCGGGAAATGAGCAACATAAGGGAAAGATACATTTCGTTGCGTTTGTCGGAACTTTCGAAAAATGATGAGAAAATACTTGCGGTTATAGATCATGAACGCGTCAAAAACATTCTCGGTATGATTTCATGAACCGGGATGACTGCCCTTATTGCGAAAAAGAACGTAAGATGGGTTATGATTACTGCGGACATTGCGGTAAACAGTTGAGATGTCCCTTATGCAACACGTATCAATCCGAGGGTGCAGAGTACTGCGGCAACTGCGGAAATCAACTGAAGTGCTACATGTGCGATTTTCATCGATCCGATAACGCCGATTATTGTGCCTTATGCGGCAGATTTCTGCGCACCGGAATATCTGCCCATACCGGTTATATGCCGCAGTACATGATGCCTCCGAGAACCGAAGATTCCTCCCCGGTCCGTTTTTTCG
Source organism: uncultured Methanomassiliicoccales archaeon (assembly GCA_964588745.1). Taxonomy (GTDB): domain Archaea; phylum Thermoplasmatota; class Thermoplasmata; order Methanomassiliicoccales; family Methanomethylophilaceae; genus VadinCA11. The sequence goes on from CAZPQO010000057.1 coordinate 1,577, forward strand.
GAATTCTTTCCATGGTTGTCACAACCATATTCCTGATAATAGGCGCCGTTGCATTGTATGTGTACGCCGCCGACATTTTCCTTTTTCTTTCGGACAAGATGTCCGGACTGCTGATACTGATTCCCGAACCTTACGCGTTCGTGACACTGTCGGGTCAATGGCTGCAACTGTACTGGGTATTCCTGGTTGCCGTTCTGACTCTGAGTTTCATCAAACTCGGTCACGAAGTTTATCTTTGTTTCAAAAAACGCAGATCGGAAAACGGAGAATCTTCAAAAATCGAAAAGACCAGCATCTACTGGATCGGAATCATGTGGCCTTCCGCGATGTTGCTGCACATAGCCATTTTGTATATTTCCGTCCTGTTCGGAGCGGATTTTTCCGTTCCCGACTTTGACATGGACCAACGTGCAGTGATGTTCCTTCTGGCCGAGGCAAGCGTATGGGAGGAACTGATTACCAGAGTTCTGATCATAGGGGTTCCGTTGTTCCTGGTCGCATTTATGAACAGAAAGGAAGGCTCATGGAAATTCCTTCTGGGCGGATACGGAATGGATAAACTATCCATGGGATTGGTTGTCATAGCCGCTTTGGTATTCGGTTACGGACACGAGGCGGGGTGGGGCATTGCCAAAGTCCTGCCGTCCTTCCTGTTCGGTTTGGCGGCAGGTTATCTTTTTGTGGAATACGGGTTGCACGCCGCAATACTGATACATTTCGTAAACGACTATCTTTCAGCCCTCACGTGGTTGGGCGGCAGCGATGTTCTAATGGGTCTCGCTTCACTGGGAATATTGGGGGTGGGAGTCATCACCACTATCCTGTTGACCGTGAAAGTGTTGGGCTTCGTTAAAGATTTCAAAAATCGTCCGACCTTACCCAAAGGTTTGGAATGAATTTTGAATCATAGACCGTTTCATTCCAAAAGTATCGACAGTCTTCTTTTCGATTCAACGGCTGACGCGAAAGACTTGGACTCTATCACATATTTTCCGCGGTATCCCTCAAGAGATTTCATAGTGGCGGGAAAATCCACAGTACCGTCCCCTATCGTCAGATGTTCATCGGATTTACCCGAATTGTCATGAACGTGAACATTTGCGATTCTGTCTTTGAAAATTGAAATCATCTCTTCGATCTGATTGTTGGTGTTGGCGTGACCCACATCGAAACAGATGCTCAGATCCGTTCCGTCAACCAGTTCATTAAGTTCCTCGGCGGTTTTGCCCAACATCGGAGGAAAACTGGGCATATTCTCGATTGCGAAGGTTACCCCGTATTCCGCAGCGGTTCTGTCAAGGGTTCTCAAAGAACGTTTGGCGTGTTCCATGGCCTTCTCCTTCATTCCCGGCACGCTCATGGATTCCAGACCGGGATGCACCGTAATCGTTCTGATATCCAAGGAGGAAGCCATTTCCGTGTTTGCTATCAGTTCCAAAACGGAAGATTCCCTCATCCTGTCCGAAAGGGATGCTATGTTCACATCGCTTATCGGAGTGTGCAGAGAATAGGTCATGTCATAACATTCCTTTGAGTTTTTCAGTCTCTCCCAAATATACCTGATGCTGTGTTCGGCTTCCGAAACTATCTCCCAGTGAGTGAATTCCCCGGAAACTTCTTCCATTACTTCTTCCAACGGGCGGGCGCTGAATCCCGTGCATGAAACTCCGATCATAACGTAACCTCCTGACCGTCAACGGTGCGGGGAAGCATTATATCAATGATATCTTCCAAATTCTCTCCGTCCAAGCACACCTTGATTGCACCGAGAACCGTGTCTTCCGGGCAGAACGACACTTTACCCACGGACGCAGCCTGTTTGTTCAGAGTGAACTCGAGGGTGTCTCCGCTCATGCCTCCGAACACAACAGACCGGGCGGCATCGAGAATTCTCTGCCTCCTTATCAACAATGAAAAATTCTCCATATTGTCGGAGATGCCTTCGTACCCTTCATCGGTACGGGACATGGATGCTTCCGGGAATATTCTGAGAACCGCTTCAAGTACCAGTTCATCGGATTCGCTGGGATTGACGGGACAGAATATTCTTACGTTGACCATAATCACGGAATCTGTTCTGCGTATATAACCCTCTTCGATTTCGATAATGTTATGTATCATAAAGTAGACATAGGAACCATGAGGTCCGACGTTCTTCAAATCGCCACAAGATTGGGTGTTCTGCTCAGTCCCGATGCTCTTGAGTATATTCTTACAAACTCGGATCCCGTTGCATTCATCAACACGGCTCTTACCGCTCTTGCTTCGGACAAGATGTTCGTCGGAAGGGAGGATTTGGAAGACTGTCTGCGGGGAGATGCCCCGATTTTCAAATCCGCCGTGACGGTGTCCCACAAAAACAAACGCCACTCCGACATTGAAATCATAAAAGAAACGGACATTACCGGCAATTCCACCAGTGAAGGGGAATTGATGGATTTTGCGAATTATTTCAAAAGCAGGTTTGACATCCTCAGCAGAATCATTGCGAGACGGAGCGATTTCGGCGTCAGCGTTCCGATCGAAAGGGCGATGAGTCTTGACCGCGACATAAGAACCATCGGAATGATTTACGAAGTGAATGTCACCAAAAACGGACACAAGATTCTCGACATCGAAGATTCCTCGGGAAGCACCTGCAAAGTGTTCATTTCCAGAGATTCCCCGTTGATCGGGGAATCCTATATCGTTGACGAAGTCATAGGGATTGTCGGCAAACCGAACGGCAGAAAGGATCTGTTCATAGCCGAAGAAGTTTTCTTCCCCGATGTGCAGAGGAAAAACAAATGGGAACCTTCCGATTCGTCGGCATCCATAGCTTTCCTTTCCGATATTCATGTGGGAAGCAAAACTTTCCTGGAAGATCATTGGCAGAAAATGATTGAGTGGCTGAAATCCAACGCATACAACATGGATTTGGATTATCTCGTGTTGCCGGGAGACGTTGTGGACGGCATCGGAATATTCCCCGGACAGGAAAAGGAATTGGAAATCGAAGATATCTACATGCAGTACGAATCTTTGGCGGATCATCTGAAAGGAATTCCGGATCATATCAAAATCATAATGCAGCCCGGCAATCACGACGCCGTGCGGCTGGCGGAACCCCAGCCCGCGTTGGGAGACATATTCACAAAGGACTTCGATTCCAATATTATAATGGCCGGAAATCCCGTAACTCTGAAAGTCGAAGACCGTTCAATAATCACATACCACGGCAAAGGCATAGACGACTGGGTTTCCAACGTGCAGGGCCTGAGTTACGAAGAACCTCTGGGCATCATGAGGGAAATGCTCAAACGCCGTCACATGGCTCCGATATACGGCGCAAGAAACGCCTTGGCGCCCGAAAAGAAGGATTACCTCGCGATAGAACACGTTCCTGACGTGTACGTCACGGGACACATTCACGGTGCGGGATATGCGGAGTACAACGGAGTCAAAATCATCAACGCTTCCGCTTGGCAGAGTCAGACATCCTATCAGAAGATGCATAACTTCCATCCGGACCCGGCAATAATGCCCATAGTGCATCTGGGAACCGGCGACGTCACGATGAAAAGTTTCATGGATTAATCGCATGGATACTCTTGCTTTGTTCTGGCTGATTCTGGGCGGCGTACTTGAACCCATTTGGGTAATCACTCTGAAGAAGACGGAATCTTTCAAAAGACCCGGCTGGACCCTTGCGACGGTGTTCTTCATGATGCTAAGCCCTTACTTCCTGGGACTGTCCATGTCAAGCATCCCGTTGGGGACGGCTTACGCCGTGTGGACCGGTATAGGGGCCATAGGCGCTCTGATCGCAGGATATCTGGTGTACGATGAAG
>CAZPQO010000058.1:0-5218 GCA_964588745.1 uncultured Methanomassiliicoccales archaeon
CATGAGACGTTTCACTTTACGTCGGTCCCATTCCACAGATCTGCACAGCGGACATTTTTCCGGATATTTATCATATTTTCTCGTCCACTCATAATCGCACTGATTGCACCTGGACGATCTGTCGGTGAGTCCTTCCGTTTGCAACCGGCCGCAAGCGGGACAGGGTGTTGAAAAATCCTACATACAGAATTCTTTGCCACAAAATTTACAGGGGCGGTCCTTTTTTTCCGGAACGTCCCATCTGGCGGTTCTGCACCTAGGACAACGCTTCGGCCGTTTGGAAGTCTGAGGTAACCATAAATGCCCACATCTGAAACAGAATGCGGGACATTCGCCCGAAACGCCAGAATTCCTCATTGTGGAATCAGACCTCTCCCGTGGACCGTTTCGGCAGAACGTACACTTCGCCGTCAATATCCGTACCGACTCTGGCTTCCACTTCGTAAACCTCACGCATGAGATTCTCGGTGATGATTTCGCCCGGCGGTCCGGAGGCGACTATCTTTCCTTGTTTCATTATGAAACAATGGTCGCAGTATCTCGACATCAGCGAAATATCATGCTCCGCAACCAACAATGTCATGCCTGATTTGGTCAGAGATCTCAGATGTTCCATTACATTCAGTTTGAACTTCAGGTCCAAATGGGATGTCGGTTCGTCAACAAGCAACAATTCAGGCTCCTGCACATACGCTTTGGCTATCAGAGCTCTTTGCCGTTCACCACTGGAAAGCATAGAGACTTCTTTCTTTCTGTGCTCGTATATTCCGAACTTTTTCAAAGCGCTTCTGATAATCGCTTCGTCTTTGTCGGTTTCCCACCATAGTCGGTCAACGTAAGGATACCTCCCCAGCATAACCATGTCCGTAACGGACATATTCTGTATCTCTCCGGCTTCGGCAGGAACGGTTGCAACCAATTTGGATGTTTCGTGAGCGTCAGTTTTCAATATGTCCCGTCCGTCGACGAAGATGTTTCCTTCGGTTACTTTGTGTATCCTTGATACACATTTCATAAGGGTCGATTTGCCGCACCCGTTCGGACCTATTAGGCCGACCATCTGACCTTTGTGAATTTCCAGGTCTATGTTATCCAAAGCACGGAAATTTCCGAAATCCTTGCAGAGTCCTTTGACAAGAAGACAAATATCATCCTTTATACGACCGCCCCCTTGACATCAACATATATGCGAATATCGGTGTGCCGATTATGGCGGTGATTGCTCCCACCGGTAACTCCATGGGCATAAGCGCCGTTCTGGCCACAATGTCCGAAAACAACATCAACATGGCCCCCAACACAATACTGGCAGGCATTATCAGCCGGTGATCGCTTCCGAGCGCTATCCTGCAGGCATGGGGTATTATCAGACCCACGAACCCTATGACTCCACAGAATGCGACACAAAGGGCGGTAAGGACCGAAGCCACTATCATCATCAGTCTTTTGAACCGTTTTGTGTTCAATCCCAGTTGTTTTGCCTGTTCTTCCCCCAGAGAGAAAAGATTGAATTCCCTTGCCCAAAGCATAGCCATAAGAGATATCCCCAAAGTGGGAACCAATACCAACAAAGCGTTTTCCCAGGTTATGTTTGCGAAAGAACCGAACATCCACCACATCGCATTGGAAATATTATCTTTCGCAAGAGACAGAAATATCGTCTGCACCGAAGAGAAGGCAAAACCTACAACCACTCCCGCCAGAATATAGTTGGTCGGGGTACCTCCCGAACCTTCGGCAACGGTCATCGTGAGTGCGAACGCCGTAAGACCTCCGATTATCGCCGCAACGGGAATCACATACAGTTCGTTATTGCCCAAAAACGGCAACGCGGTGCCGAGAGCGATGACCGAGATTGCCAAACAACCCGCACCGGAAGAAACACCGGTGATGTAAGGATCCACAAGCGGATTTCTTATCAGTGCCTGGTACATACACCCTGCGACAGACAGACCCGCACCGACACCGATTGCCGCCAAAGCACGCGGCAACCGCGCCCTGTAAATGTACAATTCTTCCGGGTTAAGATTTTCTCCCCCTTTGCTTATGGCGGAAAACATTGAAGATACCGCTTTATCGACAGAAATAATCCCTCCCGACGATATGGATATCGATATCAGTAACGCGAATATCGACATCAGCATACCGAACGCGATAATAAGGGCAAATCTTTTCTTTTTTATTTTAATTTCACTTTCTTCCGTATCATCTTTACTTAGGACGTCGTCTATTTTATCGGAATCTGTCATCTGCCGATCCTCCAGATCAAAACTGCCAAAACGAGAACAGCCAGAACGGCCGTTATCGCAAAAATCACCGTGTTGAAATCATTCGATTCTTCCAACCCGCCGGCCCTGACGGGTTCGGCATCGTAAAAAATGAATCCGATCCAGCTGTTTTCATATTCTCCATTGTATCCCACTTTGAATGTGGATTCCGTTTTATCGAAGACCTTCAATCCGAAATCCGGACATTCGCCTTCAAATACTGCTTTTTTCAGAGCGGTACAACCGAAAAATGCGTAATCTCCCACCGATTCCACCGAATTGGGAAGTGTAATCTCCACAAGAGATTTACATGCGGTAAACGCGCGTTTACCTATGGAATTCAAAGAAATTCCGAAAGATATATCTTCCAAACTGCCGCATTCAGAAAAGGCATACTCGCCGATAGAAGTCAGGCTGTTCGGAAGACTGATATTGTCCAACAGACTGCATTTTTCAAAACAGTGACCTCCCAGACGTTCCAGGGACTCTCCAAACTTAACTTCGGTTAGGCTTTCACATTGGTAAAGGGACCAATCTCCGATTGTTTTCACGTTTTTACCTAAGGACACTGATTCCATGGATCTGCAGCTGTAGAATGTGCTGTGTTCCATCTCTGTTACGGAATCGGGAACCGTCGCCTTTTTTAGACTGCTGCAGTACCCGAAAGCCCTCTCCGACAACAGTTCTACAGTGTTGCTGATATGCAGGGTCTCTGCAGCATTACAGTCATAAAACGCTCCGCCCTCGATTATTTTGACGGAATCGGGTATGACTATATCTTTGAATCCGTGACACATTCTGAAAGATTCAAAACCCAAATATTCCAGTGAATTCGGAAGTTTCACATCTTCCATGACGTAACATTGTCTGAAGGCTTCGTCATCGATGTATGCCACTCCGTCCGGTATGTTCGCGGTCCTGAGTTTGTTGCAATCATAAAAAGCACGGTCGGAAATTTTTACAATGTTATTTCCGAGCCTTAAGGAAGTAATCTCATTGGATTTATCCCCGTATTTTTCCTCGAATGCGCTTTGTCCCACCCGAGTCACCGGGATTCCGTCTATTTCATTGGGTATTTCTACTACGGATCCGCTGATATGGTAATATGCGGTAATTTCACCGTCCAAAATAAGATATTCGAATGAGCAGTTCTCACCTGTGTAGACGTGGTAATCCATATTTTCCGTCGAAGAAGGCCACCCTTCCGAATTCATCGGAGACTTGTAAAAGGTGACGTCTGTATTCAAAAAGGCGTCATCCTCCGTCACCGGGAAAGACCCCAGAAAAAATACTGAAAGCGTTCCGCAGTCGGAGAAGGCCTCGTGTCCGATATATCTGACACTTTTGGGGATGATGATTTTCTCGATCGATGCACAATTCTTAAACGACCCATCTCTCAGTTCCGTCAACACATATCCTTCCACCGCGGATCGAAGAAATACAGTACTGTCTTCCCCGGGAGTATATCGTAGAAGTCTGCCAAAACTGTCTTCCGCATCCATGAACGTTTCATATACGTATTTCGCCCCGTCGGGAGCGGTCATTTCAAGATTGACTTTTGTGGCTTCGGTCTCGTCGGACGATAATAACGTCGATAATCCGCCCGATATCAAACAAACTGCCGTAATCAGTATAAAAACGCGTTTTGAATCCCTTTCAGACTCTCCTGTATAATATTACGAAACTTGCCAGCGAAACGGCGAACAAAGTCGTAAATAGGTACCATGACCAGTGGTTGAATCCCGTGGATATCAAAACAGGCCCGGTTTCATAATCTCCCTGACTCGCTCCGGGAATGTTGGAAAGACAGTAGATGGCTCCGTAATCGTTGCCCGCATAGATTTTCCCGTTTATCACTGTGGGTTGCACCATAGAATACGCGACACTGGATGTCGGCGTAAGCAGCATCCTCCAGTTTTCTTCACCCGTTTTGGCATCCAGAGATGTGAGACACCCTCCCGTAGGATACATAATGCCCGTTGAATAATCCATGAAGTATACGCATCCGCCCGCAAGAGTCAGCGGAGATTTTATCCAAGACGGGCTGTCGTATTTCCAAACGGGATTTCCGCCCCAGTCGAGAAGATATATTCCGGAAGCCAGCTCTCCCTCGGATACTTTGTTGAAATAAGCGTAAATCCCTTCTTCGGAAACTGTCGGTTCGCAGGACCAGGCGGCGATTCTGTTCAATTCGTTACCTGTTTTGGCATCCAGATACAATACGTATCCCTGCCTAGGCGACAATGCGCCGTCGGTGCAGGATACAACCAGTATGTCCTCCACACCGTTATTTCCCAAAGCCATATGTCCGGAGGACCCAGGAGTTCCTTTTTCGAGGATGTTGTCTTCCATCAAACGTATGGCTTCAATTTCCCAAATCAATTCACCGGTCAGGGCATCCAATGCATCGACATAACCGCTGTAGCCTCCGATGAACAGCATACTCTTGCCGTTAACGAAACCAAGTATCGGTGCATGATAGTAAAAAGAGCCTCTGGCTCTACCCTCGGGGACATAATCCCATAATACATCACATCCTTCTCTGGATACGGATGCACATACTATTTTCCCATCGTCGGTGCCGAAATATATTGCACCCCTGAAATACACCGGCGTTGCCGCTCCGGTCACAAATGTGCGAGAATCCCAATCCGGTGCCGATCCTGCACCACCGGACACAGGAGGATCGTAAGGCAGGGTTGCCGTCCACAGCAAATCGCCGGTTGCGCAATCCAGTCCGTATATGTCCCTGTTGGATGCGGTCAGAACAATCATATCGCCCACAATTGCCGGTGTCGAGACTTCATATCCTATGCTGCCTGTGTATGAGAAGCTCCAAATTTCCTTGCCTGTATCCGTGTCTATGCAATGAAGAGCAGGTCTGAAATCGGGATCCCAATGACCGTCGGAGGTATGATACAGCCTGTTCTCCGAAATCAGCAATCCGGAAT
>CAZPQO010000059.1:0-5207 GCA_964588745.1 uncultured Methanomassiliicoccales archaeon
TCGGCAGGGAACAGCCCTTCTCGACTTATGACAGGGTGATACGCCTGATCGACGAAACCGGCATGGATGTGGAAATGCACATGCACGACGATTACGGTATGGCAACCGCCAACTGCATCGCCGGTATTCACGCAGGCGCAAGATTCGCAAGCACGACGGTTATGGGCATCGGAGAAAGATCCGGCAACTCGCCTCTCGAAGAGGTAGTGATGTCGGCGAAACATCTGTTTGAAATCGATTCTGGAATCGAAACCACGAAACTTAAGGGATTGGCGGAATTCGTATCAAAAGCGTCCGGACGTCCCATAACGGTGTCGAAACCCTTCCTGGGTTCAAACTGTTTTGCCCATGAAGCCGGCATACATGCCGACGGCATAATCAAAGATGCGATAAACTACGAACCTTACGATCCCGCGGAAGTGGGCCTCGAAAGGTCCTTGGTCATCGGCAAACACAGCGGACGGAATACGCTGATCACGGTCCTCATGGACATGGGAGCAGACATCGACAAAGACGAAGCAACCCGTCTTCTCGATATCGTAAGGCGGGCTTCGGTACAGATGCACAGAAGCATTTCCCACGAAGAGCTTTACTCTATGTACATGAGCATGCGGGGCAGCAACAACATTTACGACGATTCCGGCTCCGTCTGAAACCTTTGACCGGTCCTTCGGGACCGGCACAATATTTCCTTTCTCTCTGTTTCCGATTGTGATATACGCAGTATATCACAATCCTAACATGGTCCCGATAATATGATACGGAATCCGTTTACGGGCGATCCGAAACACTCATTTTTTGAAGGATTTAATGATGAACGCAATGGCCACCAGTATCAGTCCCGCGGTGACAACCTTAAGATAATCCATCATCGGCAACGGATTGGGAACTATAAGCAATACAAGGAAGTCGATCAGCAGCACCAACAGAATGTTGCTTATGCCGATGAACTTGGAGTGGGGAGAGCCCACTTCAGGTTCCTCTTCGGAATCATATCCGCGCTTGCGTTTGCCCCCTTCTATGAGCATTCTGTCTATGACTTTCAGACTTGAAATTATGGCATAAGTCGGTATGATCAAAATACTCAGGTTGATGAGCATTGTCGCGGTGTTCGCGTAATCCGTTTTCAGACCGAAGTAGGTCGCAACCGTGGAAGACAGAAGGCCTCCGTAGAAATAGAACAGCAGTTCTATGACGACCATTGCGATTATTCCCGCATAAACGATGGTTGCTCTGGTTCTTACCCTCTCGACGGATCTTCTGGAGAACACTATTCTGGAGTAGAAGTCCGAACGGGCGGTTTCCAGCCGATTTATCCCCGAAACTATCGGTTTCGGAGTATGTTTCTTCAGGAAATCATATCCTGCCATACTCTTTCCCGTCAGTATCGGCAACATTACCATCGATATCAGTGCGGAAAATATCACCGCGGTGTAAAATTCCGGAGTAACGATTTTCGCGTCCAACGCTACTTTCGCAATAATGAATGCGAATTCGCCCATCACCAGCAAACTGACCGCCGACACAAAAGTGGTCCTCATGTTCTTGTTGCCTATGAAGTACGCAATGGCCACCGAAATCGTCTTTGAAATCACGAATACGATGTAAATGTACAGCGCCAAGGTCAGACTTGACCCAGCTCCCGCTAAATGTATCTGCATTCCCACGTCGATGAAGAACACGGCCATGAAGGTATTTTTCATGGGTTCCACGTCTCTTTCTATGGCATCGGAATCCTTGCACTGGGAAGCAATAAGTCCCATAAGGAAGGCGCCGATGGCCATGGACAGTCCGACATAAGTGGACAGCAAAGCAAGTCCGAAACACATTCCAAGAGCGGTAATCAGCAGAATTTCCCTGTTGAAACGGTCACTGACCCAATCAAGGAATCTCGGAACCACCAAAAGTCCGAGAACGATTGCGGCGACCATGAACACGACGATTCCCACCATCAGTTCGATCATTCCGGAAGCGGTGGGAACATCTCCGACAAGAAGGGGGGAAAGTAAAGTGAGTATGATAACCTGGCCGATGTCGTCCATGACCGTGACGAGAATAATCGTATCGGCGGTTTCTCTTGAAATGGTTTTATTGGCTCTCAGGACGATTGTGCAGACGGCGGTGGAAGACCCGGAAATTATGGCTCCGAGAAACAACGATTCGACGGCGCCCAAACCGATCAGGTTACCCGCGATATAACCGGAAAGAACCACCAGCGGAAGTTGTATTGCGGCCACCATTATGGTGAACCCGCCGCTTTGTTTCAACCGTTTGATGTTCAGTTCCATACCGATGGCGAACATCAGCAAAACCAGTCCGATGTTCGACAGCAATTTTATGACGGTCCCGCCGGTGCCGTCGGGAATCCCCCAAACGTTGGATATTATTATTCCTGCGGCGAGATAACCGATAATGGCCGGAAGTCTTAGCTTTCTGAACAGAATCGACGCGATGCTGGCTAATATCAACATCAACGCCATTATACTCAGAAATGCAATTTCATCCATTTATCGACCTATATTTTGAATACAAGCATTATTTAAAAAACTGTCTAAAATAATGCGACGGGCTTCGGATTTATGCCTTTATCTGCATCAGGATGATTTGTTTCCATTTTCGGCAACGGTGACCTTTTTCCGCTGACGTCCGCCGGTCTTTTTTATCTTGCCCTGATCTATCGCCCATTGAAAACTCTCCATTTCGGCGGGAGTGACCAAAACCCGCTCGCCCTTTGTGTACTTCCTTCCGAGAGTCCAATTTTTGAAGGGAGAAAGAACACGGTATTCGTCGGCATCCATGACAATTTCCCGTACGTTTCCGACACCTCTCCTCTCAGAGTAGGTTCCGGCGGATTTCTTTATCTTTCCGCCTTTGACTTCGATGGTGCTTGTGCACACGGAATCCAGGAAGTATCTGTCATGGGTGACGGCAATCAAGGTTCCTTCGTATTCGTTCAAAGCCATTTCCACGGCGTGCCTCGAAGGTATGTCCAGATAATTTGTGGGTTCGTCCAGCACGAGAACGTTGGTTTCTTTCAGCAACAGCATGGCCAAAGCTACCCTTGCCCTCTGACCTCCGGACAATGTGGACATGGGACGGTCCACTTCATCCCCTCTCAGAAGCAAACGGGCCAGCATGTTCCTGGCTTCCATCCGTTTGTCGGTGCCGATTGCCTGAAGAATCTGTTCTTCGGCGGTGAGTCTGAGATCCAATCCTTCGTGATTCTGAGAATAGTATCCAATTTTTGCGCCCGGGGCAATCCACAGTTCGCCCTCGCTCGGTATTTCATCAATCAAGGCTCTGACAAGAGTGCTCTTTCCTTCGCCGTTGGCTCCGAAAATGCCGATTTTATCCTGTTTCATTATCTCAAGGTCCACATCGCTGATGATAGTCCTTCCGCCGAGTTCGACGGAAAGATTCTTTGCGGTGATGACATTTTTTCCCGATTTTCTCGCAGTCTGTATGCGGACGGTTATTTCCTGAGTTTCCTCGGGTTTTTCTTTTTCATCCATTTTTGAAATCAGTTTCTGTCTGGTTTTGTGCACGGCGAAGTACCACTGATCTTTGTGGAGTTCCTCGGCAATCTTTTCCTGCGTGCGTTTCTGACTTGCGTATCTCTTGTATTCTTTCTCCATCCTGTCGATGTCTATTGTTTTCTTCATTATGAAGTCCGAATAGTTCCCTTTGTACTCCCGGGTTTTTCCGTGTGATATTTCGGCGACTCTGGTAACGATTTTGTCCAGGAAATAGCGGTCGTGACTGATTACGACCAAAGCACAGCCGGCATCAATCAGGAAATCTTCCAGAAATTCCACGGTATCGATATCCAAATGGGATGTGGGCTCGTCCAAAAGCAAAAGATCGCATTCTTCCGCCTGCACAAGCACCCGGGTCAGCATGACTTTGGTCCGTTCCCCGCCGGAAAGGGATGCCATGCTGCGATCCATCAGATCCGTGCTCAGCCCCACTCTTTCCAATGATTGGAGCGCTTTCCGCTCGTCGTCCCCGGCGGAACTTTCCAATCCGGATTCCAAACGGGAGTATTCTTCGGCGATTGCGTTCCAATCGTCCACGTCTCCGGACGCCATCCTGTCCTCTATGACTTTCATCCTCTTGCGGATGCGTTCGACATGGCCGTAAGGTCTGCCCAGAACTTCCCTCACGGTGACATTCGGAGAAGATTCCGCGAACTGGGGGAGATAACCGGTCCTTTCGGTGTTGCGCATAAGTTCGCCCGTGTCGTAAGGCGTTTCCCCCAACAGTATTTGGAGAAATGTGGTCTTCCCGGCACCGTTCACCCCTATAAGTCCTATATTGTCTCCCGCGTTGATTTGCAGATTCACATCCTTCAACACTTTTACCGGACCGAAGGACTTGGTGACGGACTGTGCTTTGAGAAGCATACACACTCCATATACGCGGATATAATATGTTTTTCTGTCGTCTCGATTACGGTTAACGGCGCTTTATGGGATGTATTGTTGGATGAATCGTACGTCCCGTCAATCGCTCCTTTTCCGTCGCTTCTCCGGGTATGTGGCCACACCCGCGGAGCTAACATGTTAAATCATCAGTTAAAATGAGTCATCATCAGGTATGATGAGGCATCATCATCCGATATACTCAAATATGACGTAAGGGTTTTCTGCTTCAGGCGTCAGCCTAACGCGATATTTTCGCAAAGGAGAGAGAAAAATGAAAATCGTAAACATGGAGGCATTGTTTTGAGCGACTTTGCCAACGAAATAAAAGCAGTCATTGATGCAATGGTTGCATACAAGGTAGACGGAATCCAGAAAGCGGCCGCCGATGCGAGAGCGGCCGGGATGGAAGCCACCGCGGTCATCGAAGCCATGGGTGCCGGTATGAGCGAGGTAGGTGTGCTCTTCCAGAGGGGAAAACTCTTCCTGCCCCACGTTCTCAGTGCGGCCAACGGAATGACCGCCGCCGTGAAAGAACTTGAAGCGGATCTCCCCATCGACCAGGTCGGAAAGTCTCTTGCCAAAGTATGCATGGGAACCGTCGAAGGTGACGTTCACGACATCGGAAAATCCATTGTTTCCACAATGCTTCAGTGCGGCGGATTCGAAGTAGTTGACCTCGGAAGGGACGTACCCTCTGCCGATTTCGTCAGCCAGGTAGTCGACAACGGTTGCACAATGGTCGGTCTTTCCGCCCTTATGACAACCACCATGACCGTTCAGGGC
>CAZPQO010000060.1:0-5205 GCA_964588745.1 uncultured Methanomassiliicoccales archaeon
CCAAAGACAATCCGAGTTTTTCCCTCGGCATGTATTTCACGCAGATCATCGGTGCGGCGGCGGCCAACATGGCACCCCCCACTCCCTGAAGGACTCTGGAGGCAAGCAGCATAATCAACGAGTCGGAAATACCGCAGAACAATGATGCCACGGTGAAAATCCCGAATCCGAAAATGAAAACCTTTCTTACGGCGCCTTTGTCGGCAATGCGTCCGAACAGCAGAATCAATCCTGCAAGAACCATAAGGTAACTCACGATTACCCAAGAGGCGGAAGCAGTATCCGTTCCCAAATCGGAAGTTATGGAGGGCAACGCAATGTTCACGATACTGCCGTCCATACTGTCCATGAAGATTGCGACCACAACCGCAAGCAACAGAAACTTTTCGGAACGGACTCCGGATTCCGCCATAATCCCGCCAGGTCGGAGAGATATAATATTGTGACTGAACCCGAGGTCAGATTAACAGTTCGGACAGGTCTTTTATCGTACCGTCTGAGTGCCCCTTTCCCGAACGGTCGAGTTTTATTTTTCTTATGCCTGCGCCGTCCGCGGCGCCGAGAGCTGCGTTTTTCCATCCCAGGTACACAGTATCCCCGGAATCGGCATTCAGTTCCCTGACGCACTGATTCAGAGAGTAGGGGTCGGGTCTTCTAAGAAATGACCTTTCAAGTCCAACGATACTTTTGAAACAGTCTTCGATTCCCTGTTCTTTCAACAGGCTTCTTACCGGTTCTTCATAGGATTCCGTGACGATTCCCATCACGGTTCCTTTGTCGTAAAGTTTTCCGATCGTTTCGGAAGTTTCGGGAAAGGGGGCGGAATCCGAAAATCCTTCTTCGAACCCTCTCAGGAACTCGGCGACAAATTCACGGTACTTGCAGGGATGTTCCTTATAACGGAGTCCGAACAGTCCCTGCAACGTCAGATTGGAAAAATCATGAAAATCTGACGGATTGTAAACATCGCCTACGGATCCGAAAGCGCGTTCCAATCCTTTTCCGTACGCAATTTCGGTATCGAAGAGAACGCCTCCGAATCCGAATATGCATACTCCGGGGATCAAAGCAATTCCCTCAGATCGGTTATGTTGTGGGTCCCTTCGAAATACTCGTTGTGATCCCGGGTGATGTATACACTGTCGATTCCGAAAGATTCGGCGGCGATGACGTCTATGCCGCTGTCTCCCACGTAAACCATATCGTCTTTATCAAAATCATGATACGAATCGCAAAGTTCAAGGCATTCGGGGTCGGGTTTGTGTTTTTTCACGTCGTCGTATCCTACGATATGATCGAAATATTCTATCAATCCGTGCACTTCAAGAACATTTTCGGCTCTGTTGTGCATACTTTTCGTTGCGATGCACATCGACGCTCCCAGTTCTTTCAGTCCCTTCAATGCGGGCAGGGCATCCGGATAAGGCAGACTGTTGGGATCCAACGTCCTGCCGTATTCTTCGTACACGGCTTTTTCAAAAATTTCGTACGGTACCTTCGGAGTATCGAACCTGTCGTACGTGGATTGCAAAGATTCCCTGATGAAGTCCGGAACGTCCTCGGTTCTGTATTTCATACCGAGCCTGTCCAAGGCTCCGGTGTAGCACATTTTCAACCCTCTGAGCGAATTGACAATGGTTCCGTCAAGGTCGAAAATGTATAATTTGTATCTTTTCATTTCGATTGACGTATCCGCTTCCGTATATTCAGATTTGGCTTAATTCATCTAAATTCGGATCAATCCACTCTTTCGGACATAGAGATGCCTCTGATGCCGAGTTCTTCTTTGCTGATTCCCACCATCGCTTCGCCGATGTCTTTTGAAACCTCGGCTATGATCCCGGGATTGTCGAAATTCGCAACGGCTTTTACAATGGCGGAAGCCCGTTTGGCGGGATCTCCGGAATTGAATATCCCCGAACCCACGAAAACTCCGTCGGAACCCAACTGCATCATCAGTGCGGCATCGGCGGGAGTGGCGACTCCGCCGGCGGCAAAATTCACCACGGGCAATTTTCCGTTGTCTTTGACGTACCGCATAAGGTCCGTGGGAACTCTGTATTCCTTGGATGCATTGTAAAGTTCATCGTCATTCATGGATTTGACGAAACGTATGTCCGAATCGATTTTCCTCATGTGGCTGACGGCCTGCACTATATCCCCCGTGCCGGGTTCGCCCTTTGTGCGTATCATCGATGCGCCTTCTCCGATTCTTCTCAGAGCTTCGCCCAAATTCTTGGCGCCGCAGACAAAGGGAGTTTTGAACACGTTTTTGTCAATATGGTAAACATCGTCCGCTGGAGAAAGGACTTCGCTTTCGTCGATGAAATCAACATCTATCGCCTCAAGAACCTGAGCTTCCACAAAGTGCCCGATACGGCATTTTGCCATAACGGGAACGGAAACCGCATCCTGAATGGATTTTATCATCTTGGGATCGCTCATTCTGGAAACTCCTCCCGTAGCTCTTATGTCCGCGGGTATTCTTTCCAAGGCCATTACGGCGCAGGCTCCGGAATCTTCGGCTATCGCGGCCTGTTCGGGGCTCGTTACGTCCATAATGACTCCGCCCTTCAGTTTTCTTGCAAATTCTCTGTTGATTTCACGAATGTTTTCGGTCATGATGTTTTACCGGCTTTAACGGCACTAACATTCGGCGGGATTTACTTAAACCCACTCCTCCCACTCCGGATTCACAAATCCTTTTAATAGCCAATAACCCGCTCCGAATCCGTTGATGTTATGAAAACCGATATTGAGATTGCATACGACACCGAAGTCAAACCCATACACGAAGTCGCTTCGGACATCGGGTTGAATCCGGACGACATCATTCCTTACGGAAGACACACGGCCAAAATTCCGCTGAATGTCCTTGAAGGTTTCAATGACAGGGAGAACGGCAAACTGGTTTTGGTGACCGCGATTACGCCCACTCCCGCGGGAGAGGGAAAAACCGTGACCAACATCGGTTTGGTTCAGGGTCTCGGCAGAATCGGAAAGAAAGTGATCGGAACTCTGAGGGAGCCTTCTTTGGGTCCTGTGTTCGGCATAAAAGGCGGAGCCACGGGAGGGGGACGTTCTCAAGTCTACCCCATGTGGGATATCAATTTGCATTTCACAGGCGACATCCACGCAGTTTCCGCCGCTCACAATCTTCTGTCCGCCGTCGTGGAAAACCATATTGCGAAAGAAAATCAGCTCGGCATAGACCCCACCAAGGTCGTGTTGAAGAAAGCCATGGACATGAATGCCAGAGAGCTGAGGGATATCATCATCGGTTTGGGGGGACGCACCATGGGCGGAATACCTCATGAAAGCGGTTTCCTGATAACTTCCGCATCCGAAATATCGGCCATACTCGCACTGTCCACCGGATATGAAGATTTGCGTTCGAGACTGGAAAAAATCATAGTCGCTTACAACAACGGCGGGGATCCGGTCACCGCGGGAGATTTGGGGTGTGTCGGCGGAATGATGGTTCTGCTCAAAGACGCACTCAATCCCAACTTAGTTCAGACTCTTGAAGGAGATCCCGTATTCATTCACGGATTCCCTTTTGCGAACATTGCTCACGGGGCAAACAGCATCATCGCAACCAAATCCGCCCTCAAACTTGCGGATTATGTTGTGACCGAAGCGGGATTCGCTTCCGATTTGGGCGGAGAGAAATTCATGGACATCGTCTGCAGGCAGGCCGGAATCTCTCCGGATTGCATTGTGATTGTCGCATCCTCCAGAGCTTTGATGATGCACGGCGGTGCGGACCTGAAAGACGAAAGCACGATGACCTCCGAGAGCCTGAAAAAAGGTTTGGAAAATCTTGACAAGCATATCGAGAACATGAAAATCTACGGTGTGCCGATAATAGTCAGTATAAACAAATTCGGAACCGACACGCAGGAACACATAGACCTGATAAACGGCAGATGCAAAGAACTCGGTGTGGGGTGCGTCGTTTCCGAAGCATTCTCGAAGGGAGGGGACGGTGCGGCGGATTTGGCGAACGCAGTCGTCAAAGCCTGTGACGGACCGAAAGAATTCGGACATCTGTACGAATCGGACATGTCTTTGAAAGACAAGATAGAAACTATCGCCACCAAAATCTTCGGCGCGGATTCCGTGTCATACACTCCTGCGGCAAACAAAACCTTGGGAGATTTGGAACGGAGAGGGTTCGGAAACCTGCCCATATGCATCGCAAAGACACAGGCATCCCTGTCGGACAAAGCGAATCTGAAAGGAGCTCCGAAAGGCTGGGTTCTCAATGTGAGGGAAGTTCAGATTTCAGCGGGAGCGGGATTCGTCATACCCATTTGCGGAGCGATGTCACTGATGCCCGGATTGCCGGCGGTACCCGCGGCAATGGAAATGGATTTGAACTCCGAGGGAAAAATAACGGGACTGAACTGAGATCATCTGCCGTCGGCCATGTCGTACCAACGGTCCGACTCGTCCTTGTCGACGGACACCCCGTCCCCGGAAGAATACATATTGCCCAGGAGAATCCCCGCTCCTTTGCTTCCGTTCATTGCCGCAGATACCAACCAATCCACGGCACGATCCGTGTCGGCTTCGACCCCGCAGCCGGTTTTATAGAATTGGCCCAATGCGAATTGGGCATCGGAATGTCCCTGTTCCGCGGCCTTGGTAATCCATTCCGCGGCCTTTTCGAAATCTCTCGGCATGGATTCTCCTTCAAAGTAAATCAGGCCCAAAGAATACTGGGCCCTCGGATCTCCTTCCTCGGCGGGAACGGTAAAGAGTTCGATTGATTTTTCAATATTCTTTTCGACGCCGAACCCTCTGAAATACATTTTTCCCAGATAGTACATGGCGCTCCTGCTTCCGCTCTCGGCCGCTCTAAAAAACCAATCGGCTGCGACGGCAAGGTCTCTGTCGACCCCTTGGCCGCGGGCGTACATAAGGCCAAGACAGAATCTGCCGTCACCGGAACCGTCTTCGGCGGCTTCGGAAATTACCGAATATGCCTCGGCGTAATCTTTTTCGGAACATCCTCTAAGTACGGCTTTTGCCCACTCGAGAGACATTCCTCCGGTATTGGCAGGGCAGGATGGGACACTGTCCATACGTTTGCATACCGCAATGGGTGTATTTTTACTTAATTCCGTTTTTTCCCGTACCATGCGAATTATGTCGGACTCCGTTGCTTTAAAATCAATCTTTGGGTCAAAGAGACGGTTT
>CAZPQO010000061.1:0-5117 GCA_964588745.1 uncultured Methanomassiliicoccales archaeon
CCCGGAATTATTCCAATAATCGGGCATATATGCCCCATATGATAAACTTTATCGGCTCGGTGTATTGATAAAGTTAAAACGGAAGGCGTTCATCATACTTTCCGTCATGCTGAACATAATCGGAATCAAATGCGGAAAAACTCCGAAAGAACTGGTGACCCATTTCGATAAGGTCGGAGTCGAAGCTGTACTTTTCGATCCCGATTACATTTGCGGAAAGGATCATCTTCTGTCCGCATACATTCACGCCGAAAGAGTTTTTGAAAGAGGAACCAACCGTTCAAGGGATTTGGTTTCCGAAATTATTCTTTACGCCTCGGCGGACAGACAGATCGGCAGAGCGATAAAGAAGATGAGTCCGAAAAAAGACAGGGATGAATTCGTAGTGCTGATCATAGGAAAATACGACAGTCTCCGTCTTGAAGACATAGGTGCGGAAAGAGATGATTCGCTCATCGACTGCACCGAAGAATCGGCGAAAAACATGAACTTGAAAAACTCGGGAATACCGTACACCGAACTGATTCTGGAACATGTGGCTTCCGTCAATGTTATGAAGCTCTGAAAAATAAAAGTGAGGGGGAAAATCCCCCGTTTTGTTGAAAGAGGTTTACCGTCCCTTCCCTTCAAAGATCGGGAACGAACTTGAAACCGTAATGGATGATTCCGGAATCTCCCGCTTCGCTGAGTCTCCTCAACACGGCACGGACCCTCATTCCGATTTCGATTTCTCCCATATCCACGTCAACCAACTGACCGGATATCAGAAGACCGTCATCGGTTCTGACCATGGCCACCGCATAGGGTTTCAAATCCCTGTTGAACTCAGGAGCTTCGTGTACGACGGAGAAGGTGAACACCTTTCCTTTCTTCGACACTTCGTAGGGGCGCATTTTGCCGAACCCGTTTCTCCTGCAGTGAGGGCACATGTTCCTCTCGGGGAAGTACTTCCTTCCGCAGTTTCCGCATTCGGAACCCACCAGGTTATACCTTCCGGGAATTTCTCTCCATTCTTTTGCAACGGTTGACATCAGATCGCCTCCAATATGCTGACGGTGACGGCGGAACCCGTTCCTCCCACGGACTGTGCAAGACCGTATTTGGCATTTTCAACCTGTCTGCCTTCGGCTCTGTTCCTGAGCTGGTTGGCAATCTCCACAATCTGCGCGACACCTGCGGCTCCCACAGGGTAACCCGCGGCTTTCAGACCGCCGGATGTGTTGATGGCTATTTCGCCGTCAATTCCGACACGTTCCTCGAGGACCGCTTTGCCGGCTTCTCCTTTCTTGAAGAATCCAAGATCCTGAAGGGCCATGATGCCGCCCACGGTGTAATCGTCGTGAACTTCCGCAACTGCAATGTCCTTGGCTTCGATTCCCGCCATTTTGTATGCTTCCTTTGCTGCGACGCTGGTTGCTTTGAACGTTGTGATGTCTTCCCTCTGGAACAAAGCCAGAGTGTCGCTTGCCTGAGCGGTGGCGGCCACTTTCACATAATCAACGCCCATCTCTTCCGCGTGTTCCAAGGGAACCAGTACCACGGCGGCGGCACCGTCCGAATACGGAGCGCAGTCAAACACGTTCAACGGTTCGGCCACCGGACCGGATCTGAGAACGGTTTCCAAAGGAACCGCTCTCCGGTACTGTGCGTTGGGATTCAACGCACCGTGTTTGTGAGCGTTTACCGCGAAAGACGCGATTTCCTCACGGGTGGCGATTCCGTCGTAAGTCATTCTTCTTGCGATCATTGCATACAACGATGTCAGAGTCAGTCCCATGGAGACTTCCCATTCCGCATCTGCGGTACTGTCCATAATCGAAGCGATGCCCGCATCGTCCATGTCGGTCATCTTTTCCGCTCCGCCCACAAGGACAACGTCGTTCATTCCCGACGCCACGGCCATGACCCCCTGTCTGAACGCAACACCTCCGGAGGCTCCTCCGGCTTCGGTTCTTACGGCGGGAATGTGTCTCGTTGCCATTCCCGAGTAGTCCGCGATCAACGCGTCGATGTGCTGCTGATTGATGAATCTCGAAGACATGTTTCCGAAATAGACTCCGTCCACTTCCGAACCGGACATGCCGGCATCTTCGATCGCTTTTATTCCGGCCTCGATTCCGATTGCCCTGAATGACTTGTCCCAAAGTTCACCGAACTTGGTGACTCCCGTACCCACAATAGCTACTTCTCTCATGTTATCACTCCGGCATTATGATGGTTCCCTTGTACTTCGCATACAAAGCATAGTCCAGGAATACCGGGTTTTCGATTATCTTATCCAAGGTGGGTGCGTTCCCTTTCTTGTAATCCTTCATCTCATCGGTGACGGTTATGTCGAAGGCATCGCTTCCCGCACCGGAGCCGTAAGAAACAACGAAGATTCTTTCGCCGGGTTTGGCTTTGTCCAAAACCGCGGCGAGTCCGATCGGCACGGCACCGCTGTACGTGTTGCCGATATGGGGAGACAGCAAACCGTTCTCGGTCTGTTCGGGAGTGAATCCCAGCATGCCCGCCACCCTTACGGGGAATTTCCCGTTGGGCTGGTGGAACACGGCATGGTCGTAATCCTCGGCCTTGGTTTCCATAGCGTCAAACAGCATGTTTCCCGCGGAAGTTATGTGTTTGAAGTACGCAGGGGTTCCCGTGAACCTTCCTCCGTGTCTGGGATAGGGTTGACCCTCCCTTCTCCAAAAGTCCGGCGTGTCGGTTGTGAAGCTCAGTGTTTTGTTTATTGTGGCAATTACTTTTTCAGAACCGATCAAAAATGCCGCACCGCCTGCGGATGCGGAATATTCCAAAGCATCTCCGGGTGCGCCCTGAGATCTATCTGCACCGATAGCCACTCCGTATTTCACCATTCCCGAACCGACGAGACCTTTGCACATCTGTATGCCGGCGGTACCGGCTTTACAGGCGAACTCCAGATCCGCGGCGGTCAGAGCGGGGGTTGCCCTGATGACTTCCGCAATGGTTCCCGATGAGGGTTTGACCGCATAAGGATGCGATTCCGATCCCACATACACAGCTCCGATGTCCTGAGGGTTCACTTCAGGAACCCTGTCCATCATATATCTCGCCGCTTCGGCGGATATCGTAATGACATCCTCGTCCGGCGAGGGGACAGATTTCTGATTTATTCCCAGTCCTTTTCCCATGCCTACGCCGTCCACGCCCCAGATTCTCCCGATTTCCTCGGGTTTGATCCTGAAGCGGGGTACGTAAGCTCCGTAGCTTACAATTCCTACGTCCATTCAATTCCCTTCCTTTAATTTATTCAAGCGTTCTACTAGTTCTTCTACAGTCAGTTTGGTGGTGACCAAAGGTATCTTTTCCAGTTTCGCCAATTTTATGGCCAGAACATCCGTGTTCTCCGGGTTTTGGTACACGACCATTCCCGGGGTCAGCGGATGGGCCCTGATGGCAACCATGGGAGACCTTCCGAAGTGCACATCAGTAAATATCAATGCGCGTTCGATGTTCCATCCGTATATTTTCAAATAATCTTCAGAACTCAGATTGACGATTGCCTTCATGGAATCCACGATTGTGTATCCGTAGATTTTCCTTGAGGGCATCTTGTCCGGATTCACGTTGCGTCCGGCGACAATCTCGATAAATTTGTCGGAATCGATCCCTCCGTCAAATTCTTCCATGGCAAGAATGCACTCGTCCCTGGTTTCGGGCCGATACCTGGAAGCAACGGGATATCCGTTGATCGCATCCAAAGATATGAGCGATTCCACAAGTTTTTTGATAACTGCCACTCCGGGAGATTTCCGTCTTCCGGATTCATAGTCGCTGATAACCGAATTGGAGACTCCCATGCTGTCCGCGAGTTGCTGTTGAGATAAAGAGAACTCCTCTCTCCATTTGCGGATGGTCTTCCCCGGTTCCGAAGACATTGCTATGTCACCGGCGATTTTTTCGCCGAACTCCTCCGTCATAATTCGATAGACAGGGGGTTTCTTATTTAACAATGTCGAACTCAATTACCGTCATTCGACGTAAAGATTCGAAAATAACATCTTTTACCATTCGTCGAAAAATCATAACTCTGGACTAAGGCGATTGTACTTTTTGAAATCTCGGTTCCGCAATGCGCAAAGATAGCACAATCACTCTGTCAAATAACGGATAATGACGGAAACCGCTATTACGGAAATATGCGATGTTGTTTCCGAGTGACAAAGATACGATGATTGAAGATATTACAAACATCGCCCGGAAAGCCGGAGAAATCATGGCTGACAGGGAAAACCTGATAATTGAATCCAAAGGCACACGGGAGAATCTGGCTACCAGCGCGGATTACAAAGTCGAAAAATACCTGAAAAGGGAACTGACGGATCTGTTGCCTGAATCTTCGTTCCTTGGGGAAGAGGACGGAAAAGAGGGCGAAGGCCGTTACGGATGGATTGTCGATCCCATCGACGGTACGGCGAATTACGCCAGAGATCTGAGGGTCAGCACAGTTTCCGTGGCTTTGACGGACGGAGGCATACCCGTTTTCGGTTTGGTTTACCAACCCTACACCGACGAAATGTTTTACGCCGAAAAAGGAAAGGGCGCCTTCTCGAAAAACGGAAAAATAACAGTATCCGACCGGCTTTTGGCAAACTCCATGTTCTGCACTTCCTGGAGCGCTTACAAAAAAGAAAGAGCTGAAATGTGTTTCAGAATTTCCGAAAAAATCTTTCCGTTGTGCGAAGACATACGGAGATTCGGAACCGCCGCCTATGAAATGTGTCTGTTGGCCGAGGGAAAAATCGATATCTACTATGAAGCTTCGCTGCAACCCTGGGATTTCGCCGCCGGCGCTCTGATTGTGAGGGAGGCGGGAGGATTCGTCGGTTCCGTGGACGGAAAAGAAGGATATGACCGAGAATATCCGATAATAGCATCCAACAACCAAGAGAGTTTTGAGTTTTTGAAGAACGTCGTCAGGGAAGAAATGAAGAATTTCGGAGAACTGTGAATTTAATGGCGTTAAATACGATGGTTAAATAAAGCAACCGAGTCTATATCGTGAATCATGTCCGAGAACAATGAAGCTTGCGGCAAGAAGGATCCTGCGTCTTTCTGTGAAATGCGCAGAATCATGGGTGATTTCGCACCCA
>CAZPQO010000062.1:0-5116 GCA_964588745.1 uncultured Methanomassiliicoccales archaeon
TCCGGAATCACATACGGTTCTTCCGACGTAAAAGCATTCACAAGGTTGGAAAAATCCGACTACGAAATCGGACCGTCCTGTCTGATTTGTCTCACTGAAAATGCTTATCCCATACGGGACGGCGTATACGCTCTTCCGATAACCTCAATTTGACCGTATCAATAATACTTATGTAAGAATTGCAGTTGAACTATAATTTATACGCAATCTTTACGGTTCAAGTCGATCACATATCTCAAACATACAAAACCAAATCAATGTAAATCCAATCCCATTACGGACAGGGTTCACGGATAACATGATCAAAGCAGTATTGTTCGACATGGACGGAGTTCTGATAGACACCGAAAGAATAAATCTCAGATTCACTGTCGAAACCGCCAAAGATTTCGGATTCGACTTAAAGCCGGAAGACGCACTGAAGCAAAGAAGTACCGTACCGGAAGAATCCGAAAGATACTACCGTTCCGTATACGGCGAAGATTTTGATTTTTACGCCATACGCGATGAACGGAGAAGACGTATGCGGGAGTTCATCGAAGAAAACGGCTTGGATCTCAAAGACGGCGTCAGGGAAGTTTTTGAATATCTTGAAGAAAGAAATCTGAAGAAGGCCGTGGTTACCTCCACCAAATACGACAGAGCGATGAATTACATCGGAATGCTCGGCATCGAAAACAGATTTGACACAATCATCTCCGCATCCATGGTGGAACGCGGAAAACCCCATCCCGACGTTTATCTTTACGCCGCGGAAAAAATAGGCGAAGAACCTGAAAACTGCATAGCGGTGGAAGATTCGCCGAACGGCGTCCGTTCGGCTTACGGAGCAGGCTGCAAAGTAGCCATATTCCCCGATCTGACCGAACCCGACGAAGAGATGCGCAAGATGGGTACTTGGGTATTGGAGTCCATGAAAAGCCTCATCGGAATCGTGGACGGATTATTGAAAAAGTGATTGTCCCACAACCAATTACGGCAACAAAGTCCGAAAAATTTCACAATAAAATTCGCATCCCGATTGAGGGAAATTTCTAATTTTAAATTGTGAAAATATTAATCTTTATATACAGGGTTGATTTGTCAACTCATGTGAGATGGACAGCAGACAGACACATTGCGCCAAGAGTAATTAAGCAATATATGGACAAAAAAATGACGGTCCACATGGAATCATTGGGGTTACAAGGTTCCCATGGACCGTACCTGATGACCATTGCAAGGATTCCCGGATCGTCCATGAAAGAAGTATCGGCATTTCTGATGGTTGACAAATCCATAACAACCCGTACCGTCGGCACACTGATCGATGCGGGCTTTGTATCAAATGACAGTGAAGACGCAAGACGCTACCGTCTCACACTCACTGAAAAAGGAAGAGGTGCGGTGAAGATGATTGAGGAGATATCCAACGAAATATGGGAGGATCTTCTGTCAGATCTCACCGAAGAAGAAATAACTGTTTTTCAGTCGGTAATATCCAAAATAAATGCCAAATTAAACGAGGAGACGGAATAATTGATTTTCAAACACATAAACAGGAAAGAATGGTCTCTTGTTGCCGTCTGCTTCGTACTGATATGTCTGCAAGTTTTCCTTGAACTGGAAATTCCCGGATATATGTCTCAGATTACGACACTGCTCACCACCGGCGGGACCGTGGAGCAGGTCATGGATCAGGGATGGCCCATGTTGGGTGCCGCACTCGGCAGCCTGATGACTGCAATATCGGTCGGAGCCGTTGCGGCGTACATCGCGGCATCTTTGGCTCACCGTCTGCGCAAACTTCAGTTCGACAATGTGGGTTTGTTCTCCAAAGCGGAAACCGGCAAATTTTCTCTTGCAAGTCTCATAACGCGTTCCACCAACGATATCACTCAGGTACAGACGGTCTTTGCAATAGGCATGCAGGTCGTCATGAGGGCTCCGGTTATGGCCATATGGGCCATAGTGAAAATTTCCGGCAAAGATATGACTTGGACATTTGCGATGACCGTGGCCATCGCAGTTCTGATGACGACAATATCCGTCGTGATGTATCTCGTAGTGCCTCGTTTCAGAATAATGCAGAGGTTGACAGACAATGTCAACCGTATAACCGAGGAAGGCCTGACGGGAGTGAGGGTTGTCCGCGCATACAACGCCGAGAGTTATCAGGAAGCCAAGTTCGAGGTGGCAAATGAAGAATTGACGTCCACCAACCTGTTTACGAGCCGTACCATGGCAGTCATGTCTCCGGTAATTTCCACCGTGATGAGTCTGCTTTCTCTGTCGATATATGTAATCGGCGCGATTCTGATATCTGCGGCATCGGGTTACGGTCTCAGGCTGGAACTGTTTTCGGACATGATTGTATTCTCGTCCTATGCGATGCAGGTGGTCATGGCGTTCATGATGATGGTGATAATCCTCATGATCATTCCCCGTGCCGCCGTGGCGGCCAAACGTATAGAGGAAGTAATCGATACGAAACCGTCCATCAGGAGCGGCACCGTCAAAGAATCTCCCGAAGGCAAAGAAGGAGAAATAGAATTCAGAAACGTATCGTTCAGATACCCGGGCGCCGCGGACAGCGTATTGGAGAATGTCACTTTCAAGGTCGGAAAAGGGGAAACCGTGGCATTTATAGGATCCACCGGCAGTGGCAAAAGTACGCTGATAAATCTGGTTCCCCGTTTTTATGATGTAACGGAAGGACAGATTCTCGTTGACGGCGTCGATGTGCGTGATTACGAATTGAACGTTCTTCACGGAAAAATCGGATACGTGCCGCAGAAAGCGGTCATATTTTCCGGCACCGTCGAAAGTAACGTAAATTACGGGGACACCGACGACAAAAGAACTATTGGAGATGTGAAGAAAGCCGTGTCCATCGCTCAGGGGGCGGATTTCGTGGAGAAGATGGATAACGGATACGAGGGTATGATATCCGAAAGCGGAACAAATCTTTCCGGCGGACAGAAACAGCGTTTGGCCATCGCCCGCGCAATCTGCAGGAAACCGGAGTTTTACATCTTCGACGACTCGTTTTCCGCTCTCGATTACAAAACGGACAGAGTTCTCAGAGATGCTTTGAAGAAAGAAACCTCCGGAGTCACTAGTCTGATTGTGGCGCAAAGAATAGGAACGATCATGGAAGCCGACACCATCGTTGTGTTGGATGAAGGACGCGTTGCGGGAATGGGCAAACATACCGATTTACTGAAGAGTTGCGAAGTGTACCGGGACATCGCTTTGTCTCAATTGTCGGAAAAGGAGTTGGGGGTATGAGTCCGCCCCCCGGTCCCTTCGGCCCCGGCCCTCACGGTCGCGGCAGAGCAAAAGCGGGAAAACCCAAATCATTCGGCGCCGCATGGAAAAAGCTCTTTTCTTATTTGGGAAGACACAAAATCCCAGTGTGGGTTGCGCTGATATTCGCATTCATAGGCACCGCATTCACGTTAATCGGTCCCAACAAGCTCAGGGATCTGACGGATTTGGTAAGCGGGGGTCTGATTACCGGCAGCGTCGACATGGGTGCTGTTTGGGATATAGGGTACTTTTTGATTATTATATACGTTGCCAGCGCAATTCTGACATTCCTGCAAAATTACATAATGGCCACGGTATCGCAGAAGACCGCATCCAGACTCCGTACGGACATTTCCAAGAAAATAAACCGTCTGCCTTTGAAGTATTTCGACACTTCCAGCAAAGGGGACATACTCAGCCGCACAACCAACGACATTGACACGCTGGGACAGTCCATGAATCAGAGTTTGGGGACGTTGATCACATCGGTAACCATGCTGGTGGGTTCACTGGTAATGATGGCCTATACGAATATGTCCATGATGGCCGTCACAGTCCTGTCCAGCGTTGCAGGCTTCGTTCTGATGACGATGATTGTCAAACGGTCTCAGAAATATTTTGCCAAACAGCAGGATTATCTGGGCAGAATGAACGGTCACGTGACGGAAATATACTCGTCCCACGACGTGGTCAAAGTGTACAACGGACAGGAAAACGCCACTAGAAAGTTTGACACGATAAACGAAGGGTTGGCGAGCAGCGCGTTCCTGTCGCAGTTCCTCTCCGGACTCATGATGCCGCTGATGAATTTCATCGGAAATCTTGGATATGTGGCGGTGTGTGTTTTCGGCGCGATTATGGTCATAAACGGAAACATTTCCATCGGAGTCATTGTGGCCTTCATGATTTACGTACGTCTTTTCACCCAACCCATGTCTCAATTGGCGCAGGCTTTCACCGGTATGCAGTCCGTTGCGGCGTCGGCGGAAAGAGTCTTCGAGTTCATTGAGGAAGAAGAACTGTCGGCGGAAGAAAACCTTGCCAAGAAGATCGAGAAAGTAAAAGGGCATGTGGAATTCAGAGATGTGCACTTCAGCTATGTTCCTGGCCAAGAAATCATTCGCGGGTTCTCCGCCACGGTTGAACCGGGACAGAAAGTCGCCATAGTGGGGCCCACAGGGGCCGGAAAGACAACCATAGTGAATCTGCTTATGAAATTCTATGAAACGGACAGCGGAGACATTCTTGTGGACGGTGTTTCGATCAAAGACATGAAGCGCAGCGATGTTCACGAACTCTTCTGCATGGTATTGCAGGATACGTGGATATTCGAAGGCACCGTCAGAGAGAACATAGTCTATTCGAAGAAAGATGCGACGGATGAAGAAGTGATAGAAGCCTGCACAGCTGTCGGCGTAGACCACTTCATAAGAACGTTGCCGAACGGATACGATACGAAGCTTGACAATATCTCGTCTCTTTCCGTGGGTCAGAGGCAACAGATCACCATTGCGCGTGCGATGGTGGAGGATGCGCCGATGCTGATTCTCGACGAGGCAACAAGCTCCGTGGATACAAGAACGGAAAGGATGATTCAGAATGCCATGGATTCTATGACCGGAGGACGAACTTCTTTCGTCATCGCCCACCGTCTTTCAACAATCAAGAATTCGGATATGATACTGCTGATGAAAGACGGCAATATCGTTGAGCAGGGAACCCATGAAGAACTTCTTGCTTTTGGCGGGGAGTACGAGGAACTGTACAACAGTCAGTTTGAGGATCTGCCCATGGTCTGACGCAAGAGTCCGTACGATGTCGGGTA
>CAZPQO010000063.1:0-5055 GCA_964588745.1 uncultured Methanomassiliicoccales archaeon
AAACAACACCGGGAGCAACGATAGGAAAAACGTTTTTCATAGACCCCGCCACCGGCGTTGTCATCGGAGAAACCGCAATCATAGGGGATGACGTGGTATTGTACCAGGGAGTCACCTTGGGCGGAGTTTCTTTTTCAAAAGGCAAGAGACACCCCACCATCGGAAACAAAGTAGTCATCGGCGCCAATGCCACGGTGTTGGGTGACATCACCATCGGAAACCGTGTGAGGATAGGCGCGGGTTCCGTTGTCCTCAAGGACGTTCCCGACGATTCCACCGTGGTGGGAATACCGGGAAAGGTAATCAAAAGAGCGGGGGTCGCGGAAGACGAACTTAGACATGACGCTTTGCCGGATCCCGTGAAAGAATATCTCACGGAACTTGAAAACCAGTTGAACAACATCAAAAAAGAGCTGGAAGAACTGAAGGAATCCATCAGGAAATAAACAGCTCCGATTTATCTATAACCTACGATATAGAGGTTCGATTCAATGTCAATAGTAATCAGGAACACTTTAACGGGAAAAAAAGAAAAATTCGTTCCCCTGGAAGAAGGAAAAGTAAAGATGTACGTGTGCGGAGTCACCGTGTACGACGATATACACATGGGACACGCCCGCAGCATGATTGTGTTCGACATGATTGTGAGATATCTCAGATACCGCGGATTTGACGTTACTCACCACACCAACTTCACAGATATTGACGATAAAATAATCAACAGGGCGGCGGAAGAAGGCATTGACGCTCTCGAACTTTCCGCCCGTTACATTCAGAACTATTTCGAAGACGCTTCTAAACTCGGAATCAACAAAGCCGACCATTACCCCAAAGCCAGCGAGGAGATGCCGGCCATCATCAGAATGGTCGGAGAGATAATCGAAAGCGGATTCGGATACGCCACCGAAGACGGCAGCGTTTACTTCTCCGTGGACAAAGTGAAGGATTACGGAAGACTTACCGGACAGAGACTTGAGAACATGGAATCTTCCGGTAGAGTGGTTCTTGACGAAAACAAAAGAAATCCCATGGACTTCGCAGTTTGGAAATCCGCCAAACCCGGAGAGATTGCCTGGGATTCCCCATGGGGCAAAGGACGTCCGGGCTGGCATATCGAATGTTCGGCTATGATCCGCGAACATTTGGGAGATGAAATCGATATTCACGGAGGAGGAAACGATTTGGTTTTCCCCCACCACGAGAACGAAATTCTTCAGACCGAAGCCGTTACCGGAAAACCCCTGTCGAAATATTGGATGCATAACGGCATGTTGCAGTTCGAAGGGGAAAAAATGTCAAAGTCCGTGGGCAACTTCTTCAGAGTGAGGGATGTTGCCGAAAAATACGATCAATACGTTATACGGTTCTATTTCCTGAACACACACTACATGAGTCCTCTGTCCTACAGCGAAGAACTGTTGGAAGACGCAAAAACTTCCCTTGAAAGGTTGGTGAACAATTACACCGATCTGAAAGCTTACGCCAAACAGGGTCCCGGAGAAGGAGAGGACGTTTCAGGACTTGTCGAAGAATACAGAGAAAAATTCATTTCTGCCATGGATGACGATTTCAACACCCGTGCGGCAATCGAGGAACTGTATCATTTGGCAAGATTCACGAACAAGTCAATGGCAGACAAAACCATGAGCCGGGGAGGCGCGGAAATGTTCGCAGACCTTCTGGATGAATTCGATACTGTTCTTGGGATATATCCGGAAACCCCTGACGGCGACGGGGCTTTGGATGCGGTGATGAACATCCTCATCGATTTGAGATCGGAACTCAGAGAACGCAAGGCTTACGATCTGTCCGATATGATACGTGACAGACTCGGAGAAGCCGGCATACGTCTCGAAGATTCGGGGGACGGTGCCAAATGGAAAAGAATCTGATAGCCCGCAGGAAGTCCGACCTTGCCTTGGGCGGCGGAGTGCATCTTCCCGAAGGTTTCGTTTTTCCTTACAGATTGTCGCGTTCAACGGCGGGACCCGGTGCGGGTTCGGCCTCCGCGGTCTTCGCTTTCAAAGGTTCCAGAGTCAAAAAATCCGTCAGTTTCGATGAAGGAGATTTCGAACTCATAATCAAAGACGACGGATACTCCCTGTACCGTAACGGAGAACTTTTTCTTGACGGTGTGACCATTGAACCTGTGGTTTACCACAGTCCCGACCAGGCCTTCTTCAACCTCGACCAACGCTGTATATTCAACTGTGCCTTCTGCGCATCCCCGAGATTGGACAGAAATGTCACAAAAAACCTGACAGATGACAAAATCGTGGATATGGTCCGGAAAGCTTTGGACGAAGGAATGACCGTGGATGCCATTTCTCTTACAAGCGGAGTGGTCGGAAGTACGGAGGAGACCGTAAACAGATTCGTTTCATGCACCGAAGCTCTGAGAAAATCCTTCCCGGACATCCCCATAGGTCTGGAACCTTACGTTGATTCGAAAGAGGACCTTATCAGAATGAAAGAAGCGGGTGCCACGGAGATAAAACTGAACGTGGAATCTCCCGACGCGGAAATCTTCCGCAAAGTCTGTCCGGATATGGACCGGGACAACATTATGGACCGTTTGAAAGATGCGGTGGAAATTTTCGGAAAGGGAATGGTTCAATCCAACGTGATTTACGGATTGGGGGAATCGGACGAAACAGTTCTGGAAATGATTGAGAAACTTTCCGCCATGGGTGTCATTCCGGTTCTGAGAGCGCTGAGAACCGGCGGAGTGAGTAACGTGAGTTTGGAAGCCGCAGTCGGAAAGCCGGAACCGATTACGACCGAGCGCGCAATGAGATTGACGTTGAAGCAAAAAGAAATCATGTCTGAACACGGATTGTCGTCGGCAAACTGTCTTACCATGTGCAACAAGTGCGGATGCTGCGATCTGGTTCCTTTTGTGGACCTGTGATCAACGTTCCGAAATTCTTTTCTTCAAGGTTTCTTCGTACTGGCAGGCCCTGCATCTTTCGCCGACGCATGATTCTCCGCATTCGCAGATGTTTATGTCCGCGGAAGGATAATTCTCATAGAGCATTGGCCGGATTTCATCATAAGACGACAGAATACTGTATTTGATGCCGGGAGTTCTCGAATCCAATTCGTCGATTATGTCACGGTACTGGTTTCTCAGGGCTTCGGTCCAATATGGACATTCCCCGTCCCAGAAAGGTATTCCCGAAACCAAAGCGTACAACAGGGTCTCGGCTTCCGGCACCGTTCTCAGAGGATGGAATCTGGGTATCAGCCCGTCCCTGACCCTCGAATGAGGTCCGAGTCTGGCAAGTCTTTCAACATCGCCGCGGGCGAAGTTCATCATCACGGATTGGGCCATGTCGTCAAGATTGTGCCCCGTACCGATGAATCTGGCACCTATTTTCCTGGCCTCGTCGTTCATGAGTCTGCGACGGAACACGCCGCAGTAAGTACAGGGGGAACTGTTGCCGGAAACCGGTGCGATAGCATCCATGGTGAGGCCGTATTCGGAAAAACTTCTGACACTCAGGGAGATATCCTTCTCGGCACAGTATTTTTTCACGATGTCTATGCTCGGAGGCCGGTATCCGTCAACGCCTTCGTCGATGGCTATCGCATGGAGAGTCACATCGGGACGGCGTCCGAATATATCGTTCAGAAACTCCAGCATAATCATGCTGTCCTTTCCGCCCGAAACGGCGGCTGCGATCGTATCTCCGGATTCGACGTGAATCTGTTTGCGGATTTCCTTCTTGACCCGTCTGCCGACGTATTTCATGAAGTGTTCGCCGCAGAGGTGTGAGCCGTTGTATTCGATGAGTGTGACGGCATCGGAAGAACAGAGATCGCATTTCATGAGTCAAACTCCGCAATATCGGAGGATATGAATTCTTTGCCGTCAAGCATGGTTTCCAACTTTTTTGCCAGAACCTTGGAAGGAATGTCGGGCAGGGATATGTACGTGACACGTCCCCCTTCCTTTTCGTTGCGGACCACGGTTTCCAACAGGTTCTGCCGATCCATGTCCTGGATGTAAGTCCAGAACTGGGTGTATTTTCTCGGCTCCCTTCCGTATTCTTCGGAAACGATATGGTAGGTTTTCTCCGCCGCGGTTATAGTTATGTACAAATTGTTCTTCATGGCTCTGGCTATTGCCAAAAGAGCCAGCTTTCGGTTGATGTCCAACCCGAGAAGTTTGCTTTCGGTCACGACGCTGTTGATGTTCGCTTTGGCTTCGCGGACGTCTTCCGTGTCCAGAAATCCTTCGGGATGGCCTTCAGCGATTGTGGCGGCGGCGCCCAACAGCTCTATCGCGAATCTCGCATCGCCGTATTCCGACGAAACGTCAGCGATAAGGTCCAAAGTGTCTTCGGAATATCTCCCGTTTATCAATGCTTCCTCGGCACGGAATTTAGTGATGGAGTACAACTCTTCACGTGAATACTTGTCAAAAGTTATGGCGTTTCCCCGTCCGAATGTGGACAGGGACGCTTCGTCCAACAATCCGTAAATCGGATACTGGGATATCAGTATCAGCGACACTCCGGCTTTTCCTCTGACATCTTCGGAGAAACGGGTCAATTGATAAATCAGATCGATGTTGGATTTTTTCAGAAGAATGTCCACCTCATCAAGAATCAGAAGGACGGGACGGGCGCTCTTCTCCACATGGGTTCTGAAGGATCTCATCATCTCGTCCGGAGAAAACCCCCTTTCCGGAAATCCTTTGTCATAGTTTCTGACAAGTTCCAGAATCACTCCGGCTTCTGTGTTTCTGCTTCTGCAGTTGACGGAAATGGCTTCAATCGGTTTACCGGCCCCGGAGCAATAAGTTTGCATATCCTCGACGAAACGTTTGGCCGTTGCGGTTTTTCCCGTTCCCACGCTTCCCGTGAGATAAGCGTAACAGGAAATTCCGCTTTCGGCCAAAGGACGGAAATAAGTTTCCAGTCTCGATCTCTGAGCTTCTCTGTGGACGAGCTTTTCCGGAACGTACTCGAAGGACAAACGGTCTGGATTGCGGACTATCGTCGAGGCCTTTTCGAACATCTCAGTTCCTGCTGTGGCGGATAAGACCGG
>CAZPQO010000064.1:0-4968 GCA_964588745.1 uncultured Methanomassiliicoccales archaeon
CCACGTATCCGAAGCCGTTGAAGAGTGGAGCTACGAGAAGTTCCCCTACCTCAACAAGGTAGGATACAAGGGAATGGTAGACGGCCCCGAAAGCGGTCTTTACCGTGCAGCTCCCCTGGCGAGATTCAACGCCGCGGACAGCATCCGCACCCCGCTTGCTCAGGAAGAGTTCGCTTATGCGAAGGGATTCTTCAAGGATCTCGGCATCACCGGACCCGTACAGCACACCCTTGTCGCTCACTGGGCAAGAGTCATTGAATTGCTCTACTCCGCTGAGAAGTGCAAGATGATGCTGGAAGACGACAGGCTTCTTGACCCCAACGTCAAGCAGCACGACCTCCAGCCCGGCGGACGCGGTGTCGGTGTGGTCGAGGCTCCGAGAGGTATCCTCTTCCACGACTACGAGTCTGACGAAGACGGTCTTGTCACCAAGTGCAACCTGATAGTGGGAACCACCAACAACAACGGTCCCATCAACTGTGATGTTGCCAAGGTCGCAAAGGGTCTGATCAAGAACTTCGAAGTATCTCCCGGTCTGCTGAACATGGTGGAGATGGCGTTCAGGGCGTACGACCCCTGCAACTCCTGTGCTACCCACAGCCTGCCCGGTCAGATGCCGATGACGGCAGAGATCAGGCGCGCAGACGGTTCGATTCTCGACGTAGTCAGCCGCGGTTGAATAAAACAGGAGGGCAACGCCCTCCTTTCAAACATTTTTTCTTTTAATTTATTCTTTCTTCTTCCAGCGCGAGCGATCCCGTCCGGCAACCATGAGGTCCGAACGTTTTCCCAGATTCATACCGTCCAGAAGATAGATTTGAGCATTGTCGATATTCAAAAGATCGCTGTTCAGCAACGGTCCGAGCAAGGCTTCGTTCTTCACGTTGACCGGAGAGCCCCCCAGCATTCTGTTGAATGCGGGAACCACGATGAAATTTCTCGGCAACACGGAATATCTGTCCGATTTCTCATCAGAAAACTTCCCCCGCATCCAACAGGGTTCCGTGGTGATTTTTCCGACACCGTCCCTGAACATGACTGCGGGGTGGTTGTGGGCCAAAACAAGAATTTCGCAATTCATGACTTCTTCCGAAGGCCAGGTATGTCCGTGAACATACCCCGTGCGTCCGACTTTGAGACCGGTGGCCGGACGCAGATTAACGCGTCCGGGAAGGAATTCTTCCAGATTCGTGTCGTGATTGCCCCGGACAACGTCAACTTTATCGAAACGCTCCAGTAATTTATCGAAAAATTCGGGAATCTCCCTGTATTCCTGTTTCGATGTGCCCGGAACCGAATCCTTCACATCTCCGATAATTATGATTCTGTCACAGTCTTCGGATATATCGACGATAGTTTCGTACATTTCTCCGGTTCTCGAAACGAGATGAAATCCTTTGGATCCCAGATGGGATTCCACGCCTATGTGCAAATCACCGATAATGAGAATATTGCCGTTGCGCAGAGCAGGCACGTCTATTACAGGTTGGATATCAATCATAGTTTTGACAGACCTTCCTTAAGGACAAAGGGAATTTTATCTATGATGTCTGTGGCAATCAATCCGTAACCGAATGTTTCAAAACCCGATTCTCCGGCCTTTCCGCAAATATATGCGCCGAGGCACGCGGCATCGAAAGTGCTCATGCCTTTGGACAAAAGTCCCGCCACAATGCCGGACAGAACATCTCCGGTACCCGCAACGGTCATGGCTGGAGTTCCCGTGCGGTTGATTCTTACGCGTTCACCGTCGGAAATAATATCCTCGGGTCCCTTCAATAACACAGTTCCTTCCGATGACTCTGCAACATCGGCGACACCCTTTTCGTCAAAGGATTTCCCGCCCAATTTCTCAAATTCTTTTCTGTGCGGAGTGTATACGACTGACACTGACGCCTTCACGTCTTGCTTAAGAGCGCTGATGGCATCCGCGTCGATAACCATCGGAATCTTACAGGAAGAAACAAATTCTCTTATCGCGCGGACGGTATCTTCACTCACTCCCAAACCCGGTCCTATGAGGATTGCATCATAATTTTCGGAAACACTCAGCAAATCCGGAACGTGATGCAAACGAAGAATATCCTTTTCTGCATCTTCAGTTTTGTTTAGGAGTGGATGGAAAGTAAACACAGGAGAATATGAAGCCACGATTCCAACAATTTTTTCCGGTGTCGCAACGGTGACGATATCGGTACCGACCCTCAGGGCGGAAAGTCCCGACATGGCCGGGGCCCCTATATACGGGCCTCCGCCCAGAATCAGCAGGCGTCCGTTCTGTCCTTTGTGACTGTCTTTCTTAGGCAGAGGATATCGATGCATGTCCCCGGGCCCCACGATTCGGTATGCATCTTTCGGTATACCTATGTCAGCAACAACGATCTCTCCGGAATTCTCTTCGGTCATGCCGGTTTTGGAATTGTTGAATGAAACGGTAATGTCGGGAACAACGCTCATATCGCAACCCAATCCCGTGGGAATATCCGCAGACACAATGATTCCTTTGAACTTCTTCGTCAGTTTCACGAATTCATCATAAGGGCTTCTGAGGCTGCCTTCGGTTCCGGTGCCCAATGCGCAGTCCACCAGTACATCGTAATCTTCAATCAAGAGTTCTGTAAAAGAAATCACGGGGCAATCAAGAGAGGAATAATATTTTCTTGAAACCTCGGAACGTATCGAAGATTCGGATTTTATAAGGCATACGGTGACGTCCTCGTTCTTCATCAGGCCGGCGGCGGCGAATCCGTCGCCTCCGTTGTTGCCGGTTCCGCATACAAAAACGTATCTTTTTCCGGAATAACGGCCAAGAACTCCGGCAAGTGCGGCCCCCGCATTCCCCATAAGGGTATGAACTTCTACGCCCAAGGCCTCGGCATTGGCGTCCAACACACGAGTTTCTGATGCGGGCAACATTCCGATCACTTCTGGTTTTCGGTCAATATCTCGCCTATGCGGGGAAGTATCTCCGTCTTGGACATTTTGTCTCTTTCGACGCGGACACAGCCTCCCTTGGCCAAGGCATTTCCGGGATAAGCTTTGTTTTCGAACACTTTGTATTCCAAATCGAGGATCATGGCTCCTTTGGCAATAATGTCCAAATCGGGATTTTTGACACACAGTGTTTTGGGGAGTCTGCGCCCTTCGGAACGTGTGCGCTCAATGTCAAAATATTCCGGCCATATCGTAATGGCGGTATCCTCGTCGTATGCCATAATGAACACGTAGTATGTGAAACGATTAAAACTAATTGGAAAAAATAAAGGCAGGCAGGTTGCCTGAACGGCAACCTGTGTATGTATCGGTATCAGAGCAGAACTGCGTTGATGACCCCATCCTGACCGGGTCTGGAAGTGACGATTGCGTCACCTGCTTCGGTAGTGATGGTAGCGCCCTTGTTCATAATGTTGCGCTGTACGTAGTTGGGGTCAGCCGGGTTGGTCTTGACTGTGATGATTTTTACCTTTGTGGTGGTGTTGTCGTTTTTGTTGACAACGTTGGCGTATTCTGCCAAAAGGACGCCGTTCTTTACGTTACCGCCCATTCCGCGGTACGCCTTAGAAGACTGGCGACCTATTCTTGTGAACTGCTTCTCTCTGCCGATTTCGAATTTTCTCTTGCCTGCGCACAGTACACGCCTGCCGCCGGTAGACTTTCTTCTTGATTTACCCTGCCAAAGTGCCATTTTAATCGAATCCCTTTAGATAAGATACGTATAAAAAGGTTTGTGATGCAACTCAGTCTCTCGGTCCCAACAGGATAACTTCGGGTTTCCCGTCCTTGATATCTATTATTGCACCGAACCCATCTCTGGCAGGACCCGGATTGACAAATACGGTGCCGTCCTGCTCGACAACTCCTATGGCTTCATGCACGTGACCGGAAAGGGCCAGAATAGGTTTGAACTCATCAACTATTCTTTTAACGGCTTTGCTTCCGACACTTTGTCCGGAAGGAATCTGATCCAATATTCCGTAAGACGGGACATGAGTCATAAGCACCATGCCTTTTTTGGATATTTCCTTCAAGCCCTGATAAAGTTCGTTTTCGGTAAGTTCGAACGGCGTTCCGAATATGGTTATGTTCGATCCTCCGAGTCCTGCAAAGTGTATTCCGTCAATAACGGTGCTTTTCCCGTGCATATCGTGAGCAACGCCGGATATTTTCCGGGACATATCTCTCGGATCGCAGTTGCCGGGTATGACATAAACTTCGGAATTAATGTCCTGTATGATTCTGACTGCATCTTCGCCGGTTCCCATGTCGGTCACGTCTCCGAGAAACAGAGTGAAATCCGGAGCATACTTTTCAATTCTCGAATTGATGAGTTCGAGCATGGATCGCTTCTGATGAAAGTCTGTAATCACCAAAAATCTCATAATTGATGATGGCGGGACAGGTTAATACTCCTTTTGCCCCAATATTGAATCATATCGCGTACATTATAGGGAAACACGCGTACGTTTGAGCCGAAAGGATATCTCACCGGCAAAAGCAGTCTTAAAAGTTGAAGCAAATGGCGTGGAGGGCGAGATTCGAACTCGCGAGTCCTTGTGGGACAATAGATTAGCAGTCTATCGCCTTGCCAGGCTGGGCTACCTCCACTTATTTGGGGTGTATGTGGTTACGGTATTAAACTTTTGGATATTGGGCCGTCGTTGTACAGAAGTACATATACCTCCAGATCTATTGTTAATTATACGAAAATGCAGCAATTGTGTTTTCTGACAACACGAATGAGTAGCCTTTTATATGAATTCGTGATTGTACGATTCCCCGTGATGTGTGAGGGTATGGCGGCGACAAAACCGTTATATACTCCACAGCATTACGAGGGTTGCGAGTGAAAAACGCGACGTGTTTTCGCGTCTGTTTTTGCTTGCAAATCATGGAGAGTCAAGATCCCCGCATTTTGCGTGATCTCTTGAACTCTGACGTTCGATGCTACGAATGTTCTGTTAGACGGAA
>CAZPQO010000065.1:0-4797 GCA_964588745.1 uncultured Methanomassiliicoccales archaeon
AAGGAAGCTTTGGAGTTCACCGAACTCGTTTCCAGTTTTATGATGAGAAACATACCCGTGATAGGCGTCAGTAGAGATTCTCCCGCCTCCCACAGGAAATTCATCGATAAACACAACCTTAAAGTCAAACTTATCAGCGACCCCAATCATGTCTTGACCGAAGCCGTCGGCGCATGGGGATTGAAGAAATTGTACGGCAGGGAATTCGAAGGCGTATTCCGTTCCACATTCATCGTCGGCAAAGACGGAAAAACGGAAGCCGTTTGGAAAAATGTGAAGGTTGCGGGTCACGCACAGAAAGTCCTTGACCGCGCAATATCCCTCATAAATTCCTGATTAAAGGATTTCTTTATAATTGCCGTTGCGGTAATGCCAATAGACCGCCGTGCCTTTTCTGTCTTCGATTCCTTCGGGCATGGGCAACATATCAACTTTTACAGTGGCAACCTGAGGGAACGTAAGGCATCCGTACCGCATGGTTTTGCCGCCGGTTTCCTTGTACATTATCAGCCTCCTTCCTTCAAGTTCCAGTCCGCAACAGTTTGTTACGATTCCTGTGCCCATGGAAGCGGCGACTCTTGGAGCGAGTTCCGAACCTTTCGGCGTTGATGCCATGAAAACCGAAGCGGGAATCACTCTTTCGCAAACAGAAGTTATTGCCTCGGCATAAGCTTCGGGATGGTACGTTTTGAGCTTTTCATCCCTTAC
This sequence comes from uncultured Methanomassiliicoccales archaeon, assembly GCA_964588745.1. GTDB lineage: Archaea > Thermoplasmatota > Thermoplasmata > Methanomassiliicoccales > Methanomethylophilaceae > VadinCA11. The sequence continues at coordinate 709 of CAZPQO010000065.1, forward strand.
GTGATACAGCGAATCGACACCGTAAGAGAAGCATTCGGCATAAATCTCTTTGATTTCGGATCCGCCGAAAATCACTCCGAAAACTCTGTCTTCTCCCAACTCGACGGCTTTGGCTATGAGTTGCGCTGAGCCGGGGCGTATCTTCGGTTTACCGTTTTCTTCATAGGTTTCTATGTACACCAACGCACCGTCGGCGGTTGATTGGTTCGTATCGTATTTTTCAAGCATTCCCGGAGGAAGCTTCCTTTCCCCCTCGCAGGAACCCCCGTCACCGCTGGAAGAGCAGGAACCGCTCAGTGAACAAGTGCTGCAACCGCTCATCAGCATTCCCCCAAAGTGACGATTCTGGAACCCATTATTCCCACGGAAAATTCTGCCAGTTTCAATTGGCTCCGTCCAATGACTTCAATTTCCGCTTCGGAGTCCTTTTTAGAATACGGTATAGAAACATCTTCGGCCAAAGCCACTACGGAACCGGGAGGCACTCTGCATCTCCTTTTCTCCCCGTCATAATCCTGAACAACGTAAATTCCTCCTTCGTCCCGACCTATTTCCCTTACGTAACAGAACTGTTGCACCTGCAGAAGGTGGGACAGCATCGGAACGGCGGAACTGTATCTGTCGAATATTATCAAAGCCGTATCCGAAGAGTATTCGCCTGTGAAGGCGGCATATATTCTGGACAATACCCAAGAATCGGAACCCATGAAATCCGGATCCATTATGCGGAAGGCTTTCGAAGCCCCTCCGGATACGCACTCTTCAATAATGGGATTCATCCTTTCCGGACCCATTGCCACCGAAATCAGCGTATCGTTTTCTTCCATAAGCGACTGGGCCGCTCCTATTGCGGACGAGGGGTTGCCCGAGACGGATATTACGTATTCCATGAACCCGTATCTACGGGACGGACTATTAATGTAATCAGTATCCCAGAATGTCAGAAATGCGTGGAACCATGGCGGCGATGACGGATTGTTCGGTTAATTCTTTACGGTTCAGCAGACCGTCGGTGAGCAATCCGATTGCACCGCCTTCCGTCCCAATGTTTTTTTTCCCGTGAAGTTCGAATATGGTTTCGGCAACGGTTTTTCCTTCGCGGACCGATTCGGCAATATTGTCGGGATATCTGAATCCCGGGCCCATCCCTATTGTCAGAATGCCTTTGTTGTCGTAAACGGCACAATACTGGATATCGAAAAGTCCGTCTTCGGTTTCGAATACGCCGGCCTCTATGCCTACGGCGATCTCATGTTTTCCCAAAGCGTTTTTGGCACGGTTTATCGCCCCCCGCCTCACATCATCCTCAAAAGGTTGTTCGGAAACTTCCGAATCCACATCGACGGAAGTGATTCTGACGGATCCGTATATTTTTTCCATGACTGACCGTACGGCTTCCACCTTCACGGGATTCAACGAACCGACGGATATGTCGGGAACGTTGACCTTTCCGTCTTTGCCGTATTTTCCTTCAAGAATTCCTCTGGAACTTATTTTGGAGCCGTCGGAAGCCATTACCAAAGGAACGACGGAAAATTCCAACGGAGGCACTCCGCGGGATTTCCGCTCCCCATTCAGTATTCTCCCGTTGGAAAGTGTTTCTTCGGAAACAACGAGAACATCCACGGGATCCATTTTTTCCTTGGGGCCGTAAATGTCATCGATTACAAAAATCTCCCAATCTCCCCTCAGTTCCGAAAGAAATTCTTCCAGTGCGGAAAGTCTCAGATTCAACGGAACCGTATGGCTGCGATTATCGGAAGCCATTCTGTCCGAAGTTATGCCGATGTAAATATGACCGCCGATTTCAAAAGCCCGCTTTATAAGCGTGCGGTGTCCGTCGTGCAACACATCGAAGGTGCCTGCGACGGCCACTTTCACTTTCAAATCCCCCGGAACAACAGTATTACCGTAAATGCGACGAGAGCCACCAATACTATGAGATATTTCCGAAGTTTTTTCTTCACGTCTTTGGCGGAAGTGTCTCTGCATTCATCAGTGCAATAATTTCCCACTCCGGTAAAGGCTCTACCGCAATTGATGCAATGTCTGTGTTGCGGTATTCTCTCCACGTCGGTCATGGTACCTGATTAAAATACAGATAATAAAGGTTCACTCGGAACGGTCTATTTCGTTCTGTACCACGACTATGCATTGATTGGCATGCATGCTGCGGGGACCCAAACAAATTTTTGACGGAGAATAAGAAAACAGAATTTCTTCCTCCTCCTCGGTGGGATCTCTGTCGTCGCCCAATATGAAAACGGGATTGTCGGGGAACTCGAACTCACGTGCGTCGATTCCGTCTTCTTTCAGATATATGAATTCCCCTTTGTCCGAAAGATGTTCCAGAACATCGGCGAAGGACATTCTTGATATGTACACTCCGGGGGAGGAACGGATTTCCTCTCCTTCGGGAATGTCTTTGAGGAGTGCGTTGCGGATAAGCGATGCCGTGCTTCTTTCATCGGGATTGAGGTACCTTATGGTTTCACCTGAAAATCTGACGGTTTTCGGCGCATCGTCGCCCCCCATGAGAACGAGGTAAACTTCAGTATCCTTACGCACTTCATGACTTAGGAAAAACGCGGATGTGACGCATCTTACCAACACGTCCAATCTTCCTGCGCCTCCGCAGATATCATCCAGTTTAAAATCCGGAGTGGAGGATGCGCGATGGCCTGTTATGACGAAATATCGCATGCTTACTGCTCCGTGTCCATGTCCAAGTCCATGCCGCCGAGTTGTTTCATAAGTTGTTTGCGCATCTTACGGTCTTTGGAGAATGTGCCCATCATCTTCTTGCTCTGATTGTATTGTTTGAGCAAAAGTCGGACATCTTTCGGTTCGACGCCTGCGCCTGCGGCGATTCTGTCGATCCTCTTGCCTTTGATGAGCGAGGGATTGACTTTCTCCTCCAAGGTCATGGAATCCATTATAACTCTGAATTGGGCAAGCCGGTTCTGTGACTCGTCATAATCTATCTTATCCTGATAGCTGCTCATTCCGGGCAACATGGACATGACTTTGCTGAGAGGACCCATCTTTGTGACGGCAGTCATCTGCTGATACATGTCGACCAGGGTGAATCTACCGGAAAGCATGTTTCTGCTGGCCTGTTCGATGGCTTCGTCATGGCCGATTTCATCCTGAACAATCTCGGCCAAATATGATAGATCACCCATTCCAAGCAGTCTCGATATGAAACGGTTGGCATCGAAGGGTTCCAAGTCCCTTATGTGCTCCCCCGTGCCCAGAAATACTATTCTGGCATTGGTTTTGGAAACTGCGGATAACGCACCGCCTCCTTTTGCGGTACCGTCCATCTTTGTCAGTATGACTCCGGTCACGCCGACGGCGTTGTGGAAAGCTTCCGCCTGCGGTCCCGCCTGCTGCCCTACCTGCGAATCCAAGACCAGGATTCTCTCGTGAGGTTTGGAAACTTTTGCGATGTCCTTCAGTTCAGTGATAAGATCGTCTTCAAGAGCGTGACGTCCGGAAGTGTCCACGATGACGATTTTCTTTTCCTTGAAGGCTTTCATTCCGTTTTCTACTATCTTGGCGGCGTTCTTTTCACCGGGTTCGCCGTAAACTTCGGCGTTGACCTTGTCGCCCAATTGTTTTAATTGGTCCAAAGCCGCCGGACGGTAAACGTCGGCTCCGATCAATCCGACGGAAAATCCTTTTTTAATAAAATAGTTGGCAAGTTTGCCCGTGGTGGTGGTTTTTCCCTGACCGTATAGACCGACCATCATAATGGTCTGAGGTTTGTGTTCGAGTCCTTTCCCGTTGTCGAGAAGAGACACCATTTCTTCGTAAATTATGCCTATAACATGGTCTTTGACGCTTTTGCCCGCGGGAGGTTTTTCTTCAAGAGCTCTTTTCTGAACCTCGGATGTAAGCTGAAGAACCAATTGAACATTGACGTCCGCCTGCAACAGTGCACGCTGAAGATCTTTTGAAACTTCTCCGATGAGTTTTTCATCGACCGACGAAGCGCCGGTAATCTTTTTGAGGACGCCCCTCAACGATTCTCCCAAACCTTCCATTACCATAGAAACAACACCTAGATAGGCTACGTATATTATA
>CAZPQO010000066.1:0-4790 GCA_964588745.1 uncultured Methanomassiliicoccales archaeon
CGAATTTACCCGAACGTTTGTTCCATCTTTCTTTTGCATCCTTTCCTGCCATTTCTCCTTTTGACCATGTTTCGCTCGTCATTTTTCCACCTCAAATTGATTCCATCATTATTTTTTTACGATCTTCGCTTGTTTTGCTTTTACTGAGTATGTCATTTTTGAACAGATTCAAACCATCCACGGATATGTCATAGAATGAAGGTTGAATCGCCTCAGGAACTACGATTTTCCTTCCTTCGTGTTCAAGAATATTTGTATGGACGTTATACGTCTCTCTGATTATTTCTTCGGTGACGATTTCATCACCGCCGTAACCTATTACATGACCGTTTTTAACAAAGACATATTTGTCTGAATAAGCAAGAGCCAGATTGATATCGTGCATAGTCATTATTGCACACATTCCTCTTTTCTCTACGAGTTGTTTTATAAGGTGTAATATTTCCTGCTGATTCGAGAGATCCAGGTTGTTGGTCGGCTCATCTAAAATCATTATGCCGGTATTCTGAACGATTGCTCTTGCTATCTGAATCTTTTGCAATTCTCCTCCACTGATATTATCCAAATATTTCAGAGACAGGTGTTCCATTTTGAGGAGATTCAATACTTTCCAGACGACGTCTATGTCGTAATCGCTGATTGACCAATCGATATGCGGTCTTCTGCCGATCATTACTGCATCGAACACGGTCATATTCGAAGGTCTGGATCGTTGTGGAACATAACTGACCAGTTTGGACAGTTCTCTTGGTTTGAAATCAAACACATCTTTGCCGTTTATTTCGACATTTCCGTTTTCGGGAGCTCTGGAGAGTAATTTTTCATAAGAAAAGTAAGGTCCGTTACATAGGGAAAAAGGACTGGGTTACGACATTGCATCCGCACACACATCGATAGATTCTTCTGATTCAGAGGGAGCCGGTAAGATATTCATCCGAATCATACCGTTAAGGATAATTTTGTCAACGTCGCCGGTTCATGGCAATCGGGTTACTTCAGCCTGAAATTCGGTATCGCGTTCAGCCTTCTACCGGATTCAATTATGGGTGATACTAATCGATATTGTACAATTGCCCTACTAAAATCCGGGATCGGGTGCCTTTGGAACACATTCAACAACATGCGCAATTAGGTAAATCTTCCAGATATGTTTGTCAATGGTTCATATTCAATATTTTTCCGTATTAATAAGCGCATATCATTTTATAATTCGTATGCGTACGTAAATGCGGGAGCAGAGTGTCTTCTACCTCCGTCACTCTCATATCTCCGAATGGAAACAAATTACCGGTGCGTGAAAATGTGCCGGATCTTATTTTTTAAAACATTATGCGGAAACAACATGACATTTCGTATGTGAAAACAAAACACAGTTTAAGCGGAATAGAAAGGAAAAAGTGGTGACAGCGCTCCAGAGTTCCCGTACGCTCGCGCAATACAGTACAGTCAGGAACGCAGGCAGGCTTTACTTCCGGGTTCGGTATGGGACCGGGTGTTGCCCTGCCGCTCTGGCCGTCAACCAATATCAAGGATATCTGCAAGATATATATAACTTTCTGACGATTTGAGATTAATCTTCAAAACTGAAGATAAATCAGAGCCGCAACCAATCCTCCGAGGAGTCCGGTCATGAAGTTATTTGTGTACTTGGTGATGTAACGGTCTTCTATCGTCGCTCCGAACAGACTGTCCAACAGATTGCCGACCATTCCCGCGAAAGCGGGAATCAACAGAAACCAGCTCAGATCCCGGAACAGAATCGCCCAGCCTACAATCGATACGACAACCGCGGCGATGAAAGACACAGAGGAGCCGAGAACGGAAATACCTCCGTTTGTACCGGCCGTAACTCTTTTGAAGTTCGTAATCAACCAGGTCTTTGGGTCTCTCACGCCTATTTCGCTTGCGACGGTGTCCGATGCCGCAACCGCTATGGTGCTGAGATAAATGACGGACATCAAATCGTGATGATTCGGTATCGTGAAGTTAAGGATGGAAACAATTGCGGGAGCCAAAGCGACACCGATAATATTTTTCCACCCCCGCTCTCCGCTTTTACCTTCCTGTACGCCTTTTTCTTTCTTTTTGTTGAAGGCGACCTTTGTGACGGTAAATCCTATCACGGCAAAAATGACCAACATTGCAAGCCAATCGAGCCCGCCGAACACTCCTATCACCAAGAGAACTGCGGCGGCCGCAATCGTACCCCGTCCGGTGAGCATCCCCGTAATCCAGGTTATGGCGGACAGGGCAAGGGACAGAGTAACCGCTATCACGATACTGATCAATGGGTCCATCTGCCCGAACAATGGCTATTTCGGTTATAAACCATTGTCTTCTTGGATGTATCAAGCCATCTTTTCCAGTATGGATACGGAGTATTTTATGCAGAGCTGTTTGTCTTTAAGCGGAAAGTACATAATTTTACCCTGAGGGTACAGCGTGGTCTCCATGCCGTTCCATGTGAAAACAATCATCATCCCGTCCTGCTGTTTGATTTCGCCGCCCATGTCCTTAAGGATTCCGGACGCTTTTTCCATATCGATATCAAAACTGTCCTGAGGGATTGCCATCAGTGCCTCCCCTCCGCAGAGCCGGGATATGGTGAATTTCATCCTACCAGTTCCTTCATGGTCCTTTCCACATGTATGTGGAAATCTTCCAGCGTGGATTCGTTGACCAACATTATATCGGCAAGAGCGATAACTTCCGCCTGTCCCCAGGAGATCTCTCTGGTGTCCCTGTCTGCGAATTCCACCCATTCGGAAGGTGCATCCTCTCTGCCCCGCTTGACAAGTCTGTCATATCTCGCTTCGGGACTGGAGTGGATTGCGATTATGTAGACGTCTTCGCTGAGCAGTCTGAAGGATTCCACCTCGTCCATGCTCCTGCATCCGTCAACCAGGAAAATACTTCCCTTCATGATTTTCATGGCTTCTTTCGCCCATACGTCTTTGCCCTTCTTCTTTCGGATTTTGTCGGCGTATTCGCCGATGGTCAATCCTTCTTCCGATTGGTATTTTGAGTAATGCCCTCTGACGATATCCCCCATTCTCAGGAACGGAATGTTCATTTCCCTGGCAACCGTCAGCAATTCCTCTTTGCCCGATCCGGGCATTCCGGTTATGATGAATATTTTCATAGTAAGCTGTCCGAAACATTGCAAAGTTCTCTGTCGCAATAAGAACATCTGAGTCTGGTCGGCCGTCTGCTCATGACGACGAATTCCGTTTCTATGGGCTCATTCTTATTGGTTATGCAGTTGGGGTTGCAGCATCTTGCAAGCCCTATGACGTGGTCTTCAAGGTTGACTTTGTATTTCTCCGCCACATAGTAGTTTCTTATTATCGATATCGTCGCGTCCGGAGCAATAAGCGCAATTTTGTCCACGGTCTTCTGGTCGAGTTCGCAGTCTTCGATTTTTATTATGTCTTTCCACTTGGAAGTTTTTCTCGAAGATACTCTTATGCCTACGCTTATGGTGGAATCCATGTACTCGTTGACTCCGAGTATTTTCAGAACGTTCAACGCTTCCCCGGTGGCAATGTGATCTATGACCGTTCCGTTTTTTATGGGTGCGAGTTTGATTTCCTTCGGTCCTCCGTTCATCAGAGTTCACCTCCCAGAATAGCACAGAGCAAAGCCATTCTCACGGGAACGCCGTTGAAGGCCTGCTGGAAATATTTGGCATGTTCCGACGAGTCCACCTCGGGAGCGATCTCGTCGATTCTCGGGAGAGGGTGCATGACGATCATGTCGCTCATCGCCTCTCTCAGCATGGCATTGTCTATACGGTACATTCCCGCCACCTTTTTGTATTCCGTCGGATCGGGAAACCTTTCCCTCTGTATTCTCGTGATGTAAAGGACATCCGCTTTGTCTATGACATCTTCCAAACTGGCGGTTTTGACGGGATTGCATCCTTTTTCTTTGATGTGGCTTACAATTTCGTCAGGCATCTGCAGTGTGTCCGGGGCAACCAAGGTAAGATTCGCTCCGAACATGGTCAGAGCTTCCGCAAGGGAATGGACTGTGCGCCCGTATTTCAGATCGCCGACAAGGACAACGTTCAGACCGTCAAGGGAGCCTTTTGATTGGCGCATCGTGAACAGGTCCAACAGGGTTTGGGTCGGATGGGAGCCTGCGCCGTCTCCCGCGTTTATCACGGGGTTCTGAGAGAACTTTGCGGCAAGTCTCGCGGCTCCTTCATAGGGGTGGCGGAGAACTATCAGATCGCAGTAAGCGTCGACCATACGGATGGTGTCCGCCAGAGTCTCCCCCTTGGATATGGAGGTCATGGACATTTCTGACACGTCGATAACGTCGCATCCCAATCTGCAGGCCGCACTTTCGAAAGACAGTTTGGTACGTGTCGAAGGTTCGAAAAACAGATTTCCCAGTATTTTGCCGTCCAACAGCCGACCGGTCTTGTCTCCGGTGGCGTACGGCATCATTTTTTCCGATAAATCCAGGAGATATTCTATCTCCTCTCTTGTGAAGTCCCTTATGGATACGATGTCCTTGTCATAGAAGTCCATATAACTTAATCCTGAACTTTTGATATTAACTCTTCGCCCTGATGCACCAACATTAATTAACGCCTTCACTTTCATCAAGGAATGATGCTGGAAATTCTCGCCCGATCCCACAGGGGTCGAATCTGCAAATACTCAACTGACGAAGGCACTGTAAGGTCTCCCGCGATTATCACTTCGGACAGGAAATCCGATGTTTATCTGGTAATGAATCCGGAAGGCCGAATACTCAATTTCATGGGTACGGAAGTTCCG
>CAZPQO010000067.1:0-4760 GCA_964588745.1 uncultured Methanomassiliicoccales archaeon
GGTATGACAACTATTCTTTGATCATCGGAAGATTTCAACCCTTCCATGATGGTCACCTTGAAGTCGTCCGCAAGTGCGCGCAGGAATCCGACAATCTGACGATAGGGATAGGGAGCGCTCAGTATTCCCACTCTCCGGAGAATCCCTTTACGGCAGGCGAGAGGTACCTGATGATCAAAAACACTCTCGACGACGAAGGGATAGACCGTTACTGCATAGTGCCCGTCGAAGATCTCAACAGATATTCCGTATGGGTGGCTCACGTGGTCTCCATGTCTCCGCCTTTCCATTACGTTTACAGCAACAATCAGTTTACCAGACGTCTTTTCGAAGAGGCCGGTTTCGAGATAAGGGAGTCTCCGATTTACAACCGTGAGATATATTCCGGCACCGAAGTCCGGAGAAGGATGATTGCCGATGAGAATTGGGAGGAACTCCTTCCGAAACCCGTCGTTGAAGTTATTGAGGAAATAGACGGGGTTGGGCGTCTCAAAGACATTTCCGGAGGAAACTGATTGAAGTTTTTGGACGGATTGACGGATGCCCTGAAATCAACGGGTTCCACGTTTTCGCTGGCCGAATCCTGTACCGGAGGTCTGATCGGCGCTTTGATTACCGAAAAACCGGGAAGTTCCGATTATTTTCTCGGATCCGCCGTAACTTACAGCAATTATTCCAAAAACAGATTGATCGGAGTTTCTCAGGATACTTTGAGGGACTACGGGGCGGTAAGCGAACAGACGGCTTTGGAAATGGCAGAAGGTTCCCTTGAAGTTTTCAACGGTAACTTTGCGGCATCCGTCACCGGTATCGCCGGACCCGGAGGAGGAACCGAAATGAAACCCGTGGGTACCGTGTGCATCGGATTGACGAACGGAAGACGGTTCGTTACATTCACGAAACATTTTGACGGTAACCGTTCGGAGATACGGAAATCCGCCGCGGATGAAGTTTTCAGGCTCCTTACGGATTTCATACTGGAGAGAATATGAGATATTCGCGGCAAATCGGTCTTATCGGTACGGAAGGACAGAGAAAACTCAAAGAATCCTGCGTCACCGTTGTGGGCTGCGGAGGTTTGGGCACATTCGTTTCCCTGTTTCTGGTTTCCGCGGGAGTCGGAAAAATAAGACTCGTTGACGGTGACGTACCTTCCGAGAGTAATTTCAACAGACAGTTTTTTTATCCCGGCGAAACCGGGTTCAAAGCAGACATCCTGAGTGAAAAGCTGAAGAAAATCAATGAAACCGTTACTGTAGAACCGATCTGTGAGTTTCTCAATGAAGAAAACGGTGAGCATATCGTCAAAGGAAGCGATGCGGTGGCGGATTGTCTGGATTCAATCGACTCGCGTCTGGTTCTCAACCGATTTGCCGTTTATTACAAAATTCCCTTATCTCACGGAGGCATAGACGGTCTGTCCGGCCAGGTCACTTTCGTCATTCCCGGAAAGACTCCCTGTCTCGAATGTTTGTTCGGGAGCGTCGTAAACAACGAAGAAATTACTCAGTCTCTTTCATCGTCGGTTTCCATGATTGCTTCCCTTCAGGCAACGGACATTATCAAACACATAACGGGAATCGGAGAAACATCGGCGGGAAACCTGCTGACCGTATCGATGGCTTCCAATCTGTGCGATAAAGTCGAGGTTCATAAAAATCCGGAATGTCCCGTATGCGGCGAAATTCGTTGTAAATAAATACAACTCTTCAGTTCATGGGTCATGGAAAAGATAATGGCCGGGAAAGTCAAGGAAGTCTATGCCGTTGACGACGACACGCTTGAGTTCGTGTACACGGACAACATCTCCGTGTTTGACAAAATCATCCCGTCACAGATACCCCACAAAGGCGAAACACTTTGCAGGACCGCAAAATTCTGGTTCAATTTGCTGAATGAAAACGGAATTCACAATCACTACATAAGTGAGCCCGGGCCGAACAGAATGAGGGTAAAGAAAGTCAACATCATCCGGAATTATGATGAGATTGACGAAAAAACCGTGAATTATCTTATTCCTTTGGAAGTCATCTGCAGACATTACGCCGCAGGTTCTATGATGGACAGAGTAAAAAACGGCGAAATCACATCCGAAGATCTGGGTTTTCCGAAAGACCATAAAGTTTCCTACGGTGAGAAATTGCCTGTTCCCTTCATCGAAGTCACAACCAAACTTGAAGAACACGATCGGAGTCTTACCGAAGCCGAAGCCAAGAAGATGGCCGGCCTTACCGATGAAGAGTATGAAGAAATCAAAAGCATGGTTTTGAAAATAGACGGAATCATTGCCGAAGAAGCGAGAAAGCGCGGACTTATCCATTGTGACGGCAAAAAAGAATTCGGATTCGATAAAGACCGCAGGTTAATGGTTTTGGATACTTTCGGCACATTGGACGAGGACCGGTGGTGGGATGCGGACGAATACTCAAAAGGAAACGTTTTGGAACTGTCCAAGGAATTCGTGCGTCAACATTACAGGAACAGCGGCTACCATGCGGAACTGATGACGATCAGGGACAAAGGCGGAGACGAACCCGACATACCTTCGTTGCCGCAGGACATAGTCGACCGTACAAGCAAACTTTACGTTGATATGTACGAAAGAATAACCGGGGAAAAGTTCAGATAACCGTTTCAGACCCGTAAAGATTCTTCATTACCGTACCCGGAATATTCCCGAAGGGTTCATATCAGTCTGACGGAAACCATGCTTTCCCCGAAGTGACATTCCAAATCGCCTTCGACGGATTCGACAGTGAGTTTGGCGCCGGATATTTCCGATGGAGGGTGGCATCTGAACCAGTTTTCGCAACAGGTCATTTTGCAATCGACCTCTTGGAAAGTGATCATACCGCCTTCAATCACGTATTTCTTCTGCATCGCCGCAGGAGTGCTTATTTTTTCAACCTCCACGACTTTGACTTTGTTTTCGGTTTCAATGCAGTCGTGTGTCTGTTCCCTCAACGCGGAAACTCTGTAACGGGATCCCTTTTCAAGGTTCAGACAGACGCTTTTCAATTTGCATTCTCTGCATCCGTCCATGGGTCCCGTGTAGTAAAATTCAAAGCCTTCTTCTGCGGAAATTTCGGATATCAGTGTTATCAGGACCATCATATCACCCCTGTTTCTCTTGCAACGTTGGCGGCGGCTTCGCGGCTTATGCCGTTGCCGAGAATCGTAAATCTGTCCTTTCTTATTCCGGCGGCGGCGGTAAGGGCTTCAATCACTTCGTCATCGCTCAAACCTATCTGTTCGCCGGTGGTGGGTGCGCCCACGTTGTTCAAAGCATCCCTGATGATTTCCCAATCTCCTCCGTGGAGATACATCATCATTATTGCGCCTACGCCGCACTGTTCCCCGTGCATCGCACGACCGGGATACAGGATATCAATTGCGTGGGAGAACATGTGTTCCGATCCGCTGGTCGGTCTGGAACTTCCCGCAACGCTCATGGAGACACCGGATATTATTATCGGCCTCATTGCGAGCCAGACACTTTCTTCCAGCCCCGGCCTCATGAGTTCGGAATTTTCTATTATGGTTTCCGCCGCATACAAAGACAGTGAATATGCGGATCTGCTGAATTCATCGTTTCGGAGTCGGTGGGCAAATTTCCAATCTTTCAATGCGGTAAGATTGGATATTACATCGGCACAGCCGGATGCCAGGTATCTGTACGGGGCTTTGTTGATAATCTGCGTATCAGCCAACACTCCCAACGGGGAAGTGGCCGAAACGGACTGAGGCCCCATATCCATTTTCAACGAAGCGCGTCCGGAAGCGATTCCGTCGTGAGCCGCGTTGGTTGGGATGCTGATGAATGACAGACCCATGTCGTCGGCGGCTATTTTGGACAAATCTATTTTGCTTCCTCCGCCCACGGCCAGAATAAAAGTGGAATCAGTTTCCCTTATGGCTGATTTGACCTCTTCCAGATTATCCAATGTGGCATATCCGGTTTTGAGAGTATGTAAATCATAATTCTCGGACATGTGTTCCTCGACAAGCTTTCCCGCGGCATCGTAAGTGTTGTCACCCGTTACCATGAGTCCGGTTTTTCCGAATCTGAAAGATTCGCACATTTCCGGCAATTTATCCAATACGTCATGTCCCATGTATACGGTTCTCGGGAACTCCATTTTTTTAGCTTTGTCAAAAATATCCATCATGATTTCCCATTAGGTGATATTCTGAAAGATATAAAAGGAACTCAGTGGATTCCGTCATATGGGACGCAGAGTTTTGTTGATTTGCGCCTGCGGAAGGCGAAAAGGATTCACTTACACCATGTGTTCCGAAGCGGAAGCGGTGTTCAGGGACAAAGGATGGGGTGTTGAAACCGTATATCCCGTCGAAATGAACATAGGTCATTGCACAGGATGCGGAACCTGCAAAAACGGCGAAGGATGCGTTTTGAACGATGATATGGATTCCGTATACGGATTCTTCGAAGATGCCGATTTGGTTCTGCTGGTTTCCCCTATTCATTACAGCGGTGTTTCATCGGTGATGAAGGTTGTGATAGATCGATTCCAGACCCTGTGGTATTCTCCCGGGAAAGGTCCGAAATATATGGCGGCAATGATGTGCGGCGGTCATGAGTCACCGGAATTCCGCGGTGCGATGCATGTTTTCAAATCCTTGGCGATCACGGCAGGTTCCGAATGGATCGGAGAATTGAAAATCAAAGATACCGACAACAAAGAACTTTCCGAAATCGAAGGCGAATCCCGTGAATTCGTATCAAATCTGATACGTAC
>CAZPQO010000068.1:0-4754 GCA_964588745.1 uncultured Methanomassiliicoccales archaeon
GTTTATATTATCTCTTCTCGCGCTCAGGTTTATCGACGCCTTTCATATCAACAACTATATAATGAAAATCATTCAAAGGATCCAACAGGTGTCACCTTGACAAAAATAAGTGTGGTCATTCCCGTATACAACGAATCGGAGTCGATAGGCCGTCTGTCAGAGGCATTGGATGCTCAGGAATTCGACGACATGGAAGTCATATTCGTTATCGACAGCAGAACCACCGATGACACTTTGGATAAAATCAAGAAGATGACCGGAGTTTTGAAAGAACACAGAGTCATCATCCAGGAAGGAACGGGAGTTCTCGGGGAAGCCAGGAATCTGGGGTTGGATGTCGCCAAAGGGAAATACATATGGTTTCTCGACGCCGACGACATACCGTATCCGGATTTCATGAATACTATGCATAACTTGGCAAAAACTTACGAAACCGACGTATGTCAGTGCAATTTCGTGCGTTCCCATGAAGCCGATTACAAAGAGCCGGAGTGGAACGATCCTCGGACCACCGTGATGTCCGGACAGGAAGCCTTGCGATACAGAGCTAGGGAAGAAATACCCGTGACCGCTTGGTCCATGCTTCTGAGAAGAGAGTTCATCATAGAAAACGGAATAAGATTTCTTGAAGGGAGCTATGCGGAAGACATCGATTTCATATACCGTGTCCTCGAGAAATGTGAAATCTATTGCTACTACGACAAACCCATGTACCTTTATGTTCAGAATCCCGCATCCATATGTTTCACCAAGCAGAACGAAAGAGGATTCAGTGAAGTGAGCGCATACGGTGGTTTGCGGGAGCATTTCGATTCAATCGGTGATGAATTCAACAATCTGTTCCGCAGGAGATCCGCGTTGATGACCGTTCGGTCAGCATCCCACATGGATTGGAAACATTTCTCCGAATACATAAAGAGCGAAGAATGCAAAGAAATGATGAGCAAAGAACTCAGCGATCCTCTTTCCCCGGAATATGTTTGGCTGAGAGTTTGGCCCCTCTCGTACTACGTCACAATTAATATCTTCCTGAAATATATCTATTACAGAAACGGAAAGATATTCGGAAGGAGACTCAAACGGGTATGAAGGCGCTGGTTACCGGTGGATCGGGATTCATAGGCAGACACCTCACGGGACGTCTTTTGGAAGCGGGATGGGATGTGGTATCGGTGGATTTGATTCATAATCCCATATCCGACGATAATTTGACATCCGTGATTATGAACGCAGCGGAGGTTGAACAATTGATTCCCTTGGGAAAAGGATGCGATGTGATTTTCCATCTTGCCGCCAACACCGATGTTGTTTCGGATGGTTTGATACAAAGGGAATACGAACGAACTTTCCTTACCACCAAATCCGTATTGGAATGTGTCAGAGTCAATAAGATAAACAAATTGTTTTTTGCGTCTTCTTCCGCCGTTTACGGCAACAGAGACGGATTGCTGAGGGAAGACATGGGAGAACTTCGTCCCGTGTCGTACTACGGAGCGTACAAACTTGCGTCCGAATCTTTGATTAACGCTTACTCCGCGATTCATGAAATAAATTCATTGATGTTCCGTCTTCCGAACATTGTGGGTCCGAATATGACTCACGGTGTGGTTTTTGATTTTGTGAATAAGATCCGTGAGAACCCGTTAACGTTGGAAATTCTGGGGGACGGAAAACAGGAGAAACAATATGCCTGCGTTATGGACATCATAGACGGAATGGCTTATTTCATGAACCGTGTTAAAGGAATCGAGATATACAACATATCCAACGATTCATCGATAACCGTGGACGGGATAGCTGACATTGTGTGCGAAGAGATGGACGTGAATCCCGAGTACAGATACACCGGAGGAAGCACGGGTTGGGAAGGGGATATACCCAGATATGCTTTCGATATTTCCAGAGCCAAAGCCAAGGGATGGACTTTCAAGTACAATTCCGAAGAAGCGGTCAGGAAATCCGTAAGATCCATGCTTAAAGGGTGAACCTTATGGATATTTCGGAAATGTATGAAAAGATACGGGAATTCGATTGGGTATCTTTTGACGTCTTCGATACTCTTCTGCTGAGACCTTACGTGAAACCGGAGAATCTTTTCAAGCATATGGAAGCCAATGAAAACATTCCGGGTTTCTCCAAGGCCAGAATAATTGCCGAGAAACGGGCAAGAACAAAAGAACGCCCGGAAGTGACGATTAAGGACATTTACGATAAAATCGATTCGGAATTTGAATCATTTATGGATTTGGAAATGAGGTACGAATCCGTTGTGCTTCAACAGAATCCCGAAATGAAAACTTTGTTTGATATGGTTGTTTCGGACGGTAAGAAGGTAGTGCTGCTTTCAGACATGTACCTCCCTTCTTTGTTTGTTGATGAAGTGTTGAAAAAAAAGGGGTTTTCGGGTTATGAAAAATTGTATGTTTCCGGAGAATACGGTAAAAGCAAACACTTCGGAGATCTGTTTGAACACGTCCTTGATGATTTGAAAATAGAACGTAATGGATTCGTGCACGTCGGAGACAATAAAGTATCGGATATCAGAACGCCGGAAAGACTTGGACTGGCGACGGTATGGTATGAAAAACCGATTGACAAATATTTCAAAACACATAAGAGAGAATATCGGTATTATCTGAGAAAAAGGAATCTGGAACGTTCTTTGATTGTCGGCATTGATTCTCTTTATAGGTTGAATTCGGATTCGGAAAAAAATTTCTGGTATGATTTCGGATTCAAATACGGCGGTCCCGTAGCCACTGCGTTCGCTTCTTTCATCGACAGGAACACCAAAGAGAGCGATGTGCTTCTGTTCATAGCCAGAGACGGATACAACGCACAGAAAGCGTACAATATACTGTACGGGAATGTCGAGAATCACTATGTCTACGCCGTAAGGCTGTTCAATATTTTCTTCGGCATCACCGGAAAAGATTATCCCGGATATGAGAAGGAAATCATTCAGTATTTCTCCGACAGGGAAGAGACTGAGAACTTCGTGGGTACGCCGGAAGAGATTCTTTCAGAGAACTTTGAGTTGTATCAAAGCTTGATGGATGAAGAACTGAAACGATATGGCGAATATCTGAACGAATTTTTGGAAGATAAAGAAAACGCATGTATGGTTGATGTTTCAACCATGAAGTTTTCTGCACAGAGGTTAATCGAGAATACTTCGGGTAAAAACATAAAGGGAATCTACTACACCCTGATGGATTCTTTCTCTGACGATAAGGCTGTGGGGTTCGTTGACAATTATTACGCTTTCCTGGAATACACCCTGATAGACGTGCCTGAATTCCTTATGACTTCCGGGGAGTCTTCGATAATAAAATTGGACAAGAAAGGATTGCCGGTTTATTCCGGAACTCCGATACAGGAAGAATGGTACCGCGGTAATGTGACATCTGAGATTGAAAAGGGAATCGCGGATTATGCATTTTTCATAAAGAATGTGTTCGGAGACCTGCTTCCCCACTTTGAATCGAATTCCGTCAACAAATGGATTTTGTCCCTTGCGAGAAAAATGAATCCTGAAGAGCGTTCAAGCTTGGGAAAAATAAAATGGGCAAGCGATCCCGCGCATTCGGAATACCACAAACTTATCTTTTCCCCTTCAGATTCTCCGAAGCTTATGCAATACAAGTTTCGGGATTATTGTAGAAGTCTTATGAGACGCATTAAAGAATAATGCGCTGATTTGAATAATCCGTACCAAACACTGCATCGATTAAATCCGGGATAGACGGTATTCTTGGAAGAACGGACAAAAATAGACTATATTTAAATTCTCAGATTGGAATATTGTATATGTCATGCCTGATTAGGATAGAGAAGACAATTGTTTCAAGGACATGTTCCGTCAGATAAACAGATTCATCGATGACTTGAAAGTCTCCTTTGAGTTTACTGCGGATTTGAATCCGGATTATGATAAGATAATACTGTGTGGTATGGGCGGCTCTGCAGTATCCGGGGATATCGTGTCCGATATGTGTTTCGATATTCCCGGTGTTTTCGTAAAAGTATCCCGCTATCCCATTCTGCCGGCATGGGTGGATGAAAGAACATTAGCTATAATCTGCAGTTATTCCGGAGATACTTGGGAAACGAAGGCCATGTATGAAGATGCCATCGAGAGGGATTGCAAAGTTATAGTCATGACTTCAGGAGGGAATATCGGAGACTTTGCCAGAAACCGAGGAGACGTGCTGATACCTTTGCCGGAAGGGGTGCAGCCGCGCCAAGCAATAGGATTGATGATCGGCCATATATGCAAAATTCTGGACGCGGTATCGGGAGCGAATCTAGAAAAACTGATATCCGGGTCTATTGATAATTTGGAAAAGTTCGTTCTAGAATTATGCAGTAACGAAGGCAATATGGCAAAGGATTTGGCCAAATACCTTCACGGACGGGTGCCCGTGATATACTCGGACGAATCGATTGGTTCAGTTTCTTTCCGATGGAAAACTCAGATATCTGAAAATTCCAAAATGATTGCTTTCAATTGTCTTATGCCGGAGTTTAACCACAATGAGATTGTGGGGTGGACCATGTCATCCAATGGAACTCTCGCACCGGTGTTGATAATGCACGAATCGGAATCGGAATCGATAAGAAAGGTTACAGAGGCCTGTGCCAAGGTTCTTACGGATTACGGAGTTAATGCGTATAAAGTCAACATCACGGGAGATACGAGGGTGGAATGCATCCTTAAAGGTATAATTTTAGGAGATTATGTTTCCTATTAT
>CAZPQO010000069.1:0-4715 GCA_964588745.1 uncultured Methanomassiliicoccales archaeon
GCAACGGCATATTTGCGATAGCCGCCGAGCTCATGGGGGCCGGTATGTCCGTTGGATACGATATTTCGGAAGAGGCAATCGAAGCCGCGAACAGAAACAAAGAAAAACTTGAGTTGGAAGCCAAATTTCACGTTTCGGACGTGAAGGATGTGAACGACGGTGCGGACACCGTGTTCATGAACCCTCCCTTCGGATGTCAGAACAGAAATGCGGACCGTCCGTTTTTGGACAAAGCGATGGAATTGTCGGAATGTGTGTATTCCGTTCATAAAGCGGAAACCACGGATTTCGTAATCAAGTACTGCGAAAGGAACAACAGAAAGGCGTCTCTTTGTAAAGTTTATAAGTACAACATCCCTAATACGTTTGAATTCCACAGAGATGAAAATCGCAGCATTGAGATAGCTGTTGTTAACATAAGGTGATTTTGATGAAACAAAAGATTGAAGTTTATCCCGGAGACAAGGTTGCCGTAGAAGAAGAGTACCTTGCGTCGGACGGGACTTATGCCGAGGACGGCATAATATACGCTTCCCAAATCGGAGAATTGATTCTCGATATGGAGGAATACGTTGCAAGAGTCGTAACGCCCAATCCTCCCAACATACTGAAGAAAGGAGACACGGTGTACGCGATAGTCGCCGATATACGCAAAACCATGGCCACTGCGGACGTGGTTGCCACTGACGGAACCGAAAGGGGCGTCGGCGGAGAAACTTACGCAACCATCCACGTGTCAAAGATATCCCCGGGATACACCGATGACGTGGGTTCCGAACTCAGAAAGGGAGATTTCATCAGAGCCAGAGTCATTGAGACCGAACCGTCTCTGCAACTCTCGACCAGAGATGACGATCTCGGAGTCATCCGTTCTTTGTGCGGTACCTGCAAAACAGAAATGGAGCGCAAAGGGAAAGGAGTTTACTGCCCCGAGTGCAAATACTCCATGCCCAGAAAACTTGCGAAGGACTACGGGAACGTTAAGATATGAGTGAGCAGGAATTGGAAGGTCTTCGTGCCGAAGTCACGGCATTGAAAGCTGAGGTCAAAGACCTCAAAGACATAATCAGCGGATTGTACTACATGATGATCGACGATGATGAGGATGACGGACCCCCGACACCGACGGGGAGGTATCTGAACTGAAACTCGTCGCTCTCCTGTCGGGAGGGATCGATTCTCCGGTCGCCGCTTACGTCATGGCGGAAGCAGGCGCGGAAATCATACTTTTGCACATGGACAACACGCCCTACGAAGACGGTCGGTCGTTGGACAACGTAAAAGATTTGGCCGAACAGCTCAGAAAGGCCACCGGACAGGAAATGCCGTTGTATTCCGCGGAACACGGCCCGTCTCAAACAATAATCGGCGAAAAATGCGACGTTCGTTATCAATGCGTTCTGTGCAAATATCTGATGCAGCGCACCGCAAAGAAAATGTGCGAAAAATTCGGGTGTTCGGGCATAGTCATGGGCGATGCTTTGGGACAGGTCGCATCCCAGACTCTGAGAAACATCAGAGCCGAAAATGCGGGATTGAATTTTCCCGTCCTGCGCCCCCTGATCGGTTACGATAAAATCGATATTGAGGAAATCGCCAAAGAAATAGGAACTTATGAGATTTCCATACGGCCGGCCGTCAGCTGTACCGCGGTTCCGAAAGGACCGGTGACCGATGCCAATCCCGAGAAAATTATGGGGTTCGGTATGCTGATAAATGCCGAGAACCTTGCGGAAACCTCGGCAACATCAGCCGTAAGAATTTCCTGATCAGTAAAACGCGGAGCAGTAGTGCATCTGCCTCTGATTGTAAACCATGTCCAAAGTCACACGGTTTATGTATCTGGCCTGTACCGCCGAAATGTAAAGAACGTTGTCTCCGATGGGTATTCTGACGTCATTGGCCTTCGGAGGCTTGACGGTTATGGGTACCAATGCAGGACCGGAACAGGAAGTGCAGACGCGATAGTCCACGCCTTCCTCGATTATTTTGTTTTTTACACCTTCATCAACGTTGATGTGCATAGTCCGAGGAAAGCCCTTTCTTTTATAAAATTATCCTTTTTTTACAAAGGTGTTGACGATGTCTTCGCAGGGATTTTCAGAAGGAACCGATTCCAACCCGTCCAGAACCGCCGCGCGGCGGTCGAGTATCATTGCGGCTCCCACGTCGTCTTCGGATCGTATGAGCCTCCCTATCGCCTGTCTGATTTTTCTTGCCGCGGGGATTTTCGATGCGTATCT
This sequence comes from uncultured Methanomassiliicoccales archaeon, assembly GCA_964588745.1. GTDB lineage: Archaea > Thermoplasmatota > Thermoplasmata > Methanomassiliicoccales > Methanomethylophilaceae > VadinCA11. The sequence goes on from CAZPQO010000069.1 coordinate 2,244, forward strand.
GAAACCGTCCCCGAACCTCAACTCACAGTATCTCGTGAAGGCTTTGTGTCTGGCGGTCGGTCTCGGATAAGGGACTCCGATGACGACCGCGACTTCCAAGTCTTTGTCGGGAAAATCCAGGCCTTCGCTGATTCTCCCTCCGGTCACCGCAAAGAGCACGCTTTGGGGGGTGTTTGCGAACCCTTCGATGGCTTCCATGAGATCCGGTTGGGACATCCCCCTGATTTCGAAGAAGATGTCTTTCCCTATTCTTTCCGGCACCCCGTCCTTGATGAACAGATCCATCAATCGGTATGAAGGAAAGAACACGGCGGTGTTTCTGTCCGTGCATCTTGCCAGTTCCACGGTCATGTTTTCCAGCTGAGCCACATTTTCGGGATTGTTCATTTCCTCGTATCTTGTTGACAGATCGGTCACATGCCCCACAAACAGATTGTCTGGATCGAAGGGGGATTCGAAGACTTTGGTCTCCGCTCTTTCCAATCCCAACTCCCTTGCGTAATCTCCCAGCGGAACCAGGGTCCCGGACATATGGACTGAGGAATGACAGGCGGTCAACGGATAAGCGGCTTCCCTCGGATCCATGCAATATATCTTAAGACGCGTGTTGTCAATGTCCTCGACCAATCTTACATAAAAACCGTCTTCGGTCAGGTACCAGTGCTGAAGAAATCTTCCGAGGGAACCCATATATGTTCTCGGCAACCGCTTTTTCTTTTTCTTGGCCTCCGAGATTATTTCCCCCACGTCTATAAGGGAATTGGAAATCGAACTGATGGTTCTGGATCCCGTTCCCAATCTTTCCATCAGTTCGTCCTGAAGGAAGTAAGGAGGAACGATTCCGTCATCCTCAACGAGATACTCACGGGCGGATTTGATTATGGCCTCCATGACCCCGGTAAGGTCCGTTACTTTGAGCCCGTCGGAAATTTCCGGATCTCCCCATTCTTTGGCCTCCCTTTCCGCCATTTCCAACGCCCGCAGACTGTATTCGGAGGTCATTGTCTCCCGGAGATAATCCGGAAGATTGTGGGCTTCGTCTATTACCAGAATCATTGACGACAAAGGGGTTTCCGCCCACTGGGAGAACCTTGAAAACACCGGCTGCATGAAGATAAAGGGGTAAGGCGCCACGATGACGTCCGCATCGGGCAGCAATAGTTTGGTCAGTTCGTAAGAACAGAGCTCCCGGTCTTTGCAATAAACATCGAACTCTTCCTGTGTGGGGTTCCCGTTTCTGACGTATTCCGTTATTTTTGACAGATCCGTATCCTCTATCTTTGAGAAGTATCCGCAGGCGGATATTCCGTTTTCTTTGCGTTTGTATTCGGAACAGAGTTTGGAAAGTTCCTCCGGAGTTCCCGATGAGAGTTCGGGGTCGTCGGCCATCATCGGACACGAGGATGCTCTCCGCCCTTGGATAGGAACACACAGCAGCGGAGTCTTTTCAGATATTCTGGCACACTCCGTGACCACTTGTTTCTGCTGAGATTTTGTCCGTGTGAGATAAATCACTTTGTACCCGGTGGCTTTGGCCGCCGCGATGGTGGCGGAAAGCGATGAAACGGTTTTTCCCGTTCCTGTGCCGGATTCTATCACTGCGGTTCCGCCGGTAATCGAAATATCTCGGAGGAATTTGACAAGCTCCTCCTGACCCTTTCTGTAAGGGTAAGGAAAAAGATCCATGAGCGGGTAACCTGCATGGGAATAAAAAGTATTATTGGCCCGATTCCTTCGAACCATTTTGATGAATTGGACCGGTTTGGGAAGGAATCACTCTTCTTCTTCGTCTTCTTCGGATGCCCTTACCCAGACTTCGTCGGACAGATTATCATAGATGTTTCCTTCGGATTCGCTATCCTGTTCTTCGGGGTCTTCCGCCAGAATCAGTTCCTCGATTCTGTTCTTTCTGAAAAGCCAGTAATGGATTCTCCACTCTCTTCCGTCGTAGAGTGTGGTTTCCTCCCTCTCTGTGGTAAGAATTCCCTTGTCTTCAAGCATATAGAACGTATCACGGTCCTGAGGCTCCAAGATGTTGTCGATTATTCTGTCTGAATAACCGAAAAAGTTCAGCACGTGAAGAGCCTGATGGTAAGCCTGTTCGGTTTCCATCATCATTCCTTCTTCGCGTATGGCGTTCACAATGGCCTGTGTGAGTTCGTCTACGGTGATTATAACGTTCATTTGCGTTCCACCTTCAGTTCTCTACCAAGTCAATAAACTTTGCGTCTTCCGCACCGGAAACCTTTACCACGTTTGCAAGAACGTCGGCTTCGACTTCCTGATCGACAATAAGTATCATCAACGCGTCTTTATCGGTTCTTCCCACCGCCATCTGCGCGATGTTGATTCCGGCTCCGCCCATTGCGGTTCCGATCTTTCCGATCATTCCCGGAGCGTCTTTGTACCTGACGTAAACCATATCGCCGGACATGGGGACTTCGAAACTGTATTCGTCGATGCCTACGAGCC
>CAZPQO010000070.1:0-4662 GCA_964588745.1 uncultured Methanomassiliicoccales archaeon
AAAGAATATTTGTACCTTTGTACATAAAAGAAATATGAGGAGGGTAATTCCCCCCTATGAAGTGCTTCTGCGGAACGGTCATCACGCCCGAAGGTCCCGTCAAGGGATATGTTTTGGTTGAAAACGGTTCCGTCAAAGAAGTTGTCGAAGGAAGATGTCCGGAGACTTCCGTTTCGAAGGGAATTATTATGCCTCCTCTCGTCAACGGACACAGTCACTGTGCCGATTGCGGCGTCAGTGTTCCAAAAAACATCGATCTCAAAAACCTTGTGGGTCCCGGAGGTCTGAAACACAGATACCTCTCCGAAACTTCCGAAGAGATTCTTTCCGATAATATCAGGAAATATTCAGAAGTCTCCCGTTCCAACGGCATCGGCACTTTCATAGATTTCAGAGAAGGGGGAGCTGAAGGATGCAGACTCCTGAGAGAAACCGTTCCCGACGCTTTTATCATGGGTCGCCCGGTTTCGGACAAATTCAATACTGATGAAATAGACGAAATTCTGAAAGTTGCCGACGGAATCGGCATCTCGGGAATTGACGATATGCCTTACGCATACATTGAATCCGTTGCGGATTACGTTCAGAGCAAAGGCAGAATGTTTGCCATACATGCCAGTGAAGGGAAAAGAGACGATATCGATAAAATTATGGCTCTTGCCCCGTCCTTCGTTGTCCACATGGCTTCCGCCGCAAAAAAGGATTTGCTCAGATGTGCGGATGAGGACGTGCCCATCGTCGTTTGCCCAAGATCTAACAGATTCTTCGGACTCACGCCTCCGTTGGCCCTGATGGAGGACTGCGGCAACAGAAAAATCCTCGGAACAGACAATGCAATGCTCTGTTCTCCGGATCTAAGAGAAGAAGCCAGAGAGTACATTTCCGTTCTCAGATCCCAAGGGGGAACCGATGAGGGAATCTGGGATACTTTAGTTATAAACGGGAGAAAGCTATTATATCATGTGAGGGGAATTGGGCTCCATCCCGGAATCGATGCCGACATCACGGTATTTCCGTCAGATGACGGAAGCGTGAAGGGCATGCTGGGAAGCAATGAGCATATAATGCGTTTCAATATGACAGAAAGAAGGTGACGATGATGGTTTTCGAAAAAATTCTTGTACCTACGGACGGAAGCAGATACACCGAAGCAGCCATGAGAAAAGCCATGGAACTCGCTAAACTCAGCAATGGTGTCGTCACAGCTCTTTACGTGGTCGATCAAACGATTTTCAGAAACATTCCGATGGATACCGCCATTATGAATGTTTATGAAATATTGGAAAACGAAGGAAGAAGCGCTCTGTCTTTCGCGGAAGAACTCGGCAAAGAGTACGGACTCGAAATCAAAACGGAGTTGGCCGAAGGGGTTCCGATAAAGGTTATTCTTGAGAAATCGGAAGATCACGATATCATAGTCATGGGCACGCTGGGAAGATCCGGTCTGTCCAAACTTCTTATGGGAAGCGTTGCCGACAAAGTCGTCAAAACTTCCAAACGCCCGGTAATGGTAGTTAGATCGCCTGAGGCTGACAAGAAATGAAAAAAGTATCAGATATAATGACACTGGCACCGATAGTAGCCGAGGTGCCCGGAACAAGAAACGAAGCAGTCAACATAATGGTCAGAAACGACCTCACGGGACTTCCGGTCATCCGCGGTTCCGACGGGAGGCTTGTTGGTGTCGTGTCCAGGAAGGACATATTCAACAACTTCGAAGAAGACCAATTGTCGCTTATAATGAGAAAGGACCCTATATCGGTCGATGTGAGCGTCACTGTTCAGGAAGCGGCTAAGATTTTCCACAAAGAAAGATTCCACAGACTTCCCGTCACCGAAGACGGGAAACTTGTGGGAATCGTCACACCCACCGATTTGATGGATGAGGTGCGGGCCCTGAAGAGCAAAATGACCGCCGAGGAGGCTATCAAGACGACCTGCGTCACCGCATGGGAACACGAACCTCTTTCATACACTATTCCGGCCATGAGACTCAGCGACGTTCCCGCCATGCCGGTGTTGGACGCAACGGGAAATCTCGTGGGAATCATAACCGACCGTGACCTTTTCAGCGATCAGGCCGAAGACCCGGAAGCCATGAAGGCTCTCGGCATAGAGGACACTTCCCTTGCAGGATACAGAAACGTTCTGCCGTTGTTCTACACCGCCACCGACAAATACCTCAACGAAGACAAGGAAGTCAGCGACTTCATGGTGAGGGATCCGATTACGGTGTACAAGAAAACATCCATTTCGGAAGTTGCCCGGCTTATGAAGCTTCACGATTTCGGTCAGATACCCGTCAGAGGATCTCAGGACGAACTTATCGGAATGCTTTACGACGTGGACATACTCATTGCGCTGATTGGTAATTCAAATGAGTAAAGACGTCAGCACCGAATTATTGTCCGTCTGCAGGCGCAGGGGATATATCTGGCCTTCTTTCGAACTTTACGGCGGAGTCGCCGGCATGTTCGATTACGGACCTCTCGGATGCGTCATGAGGAACAACATCCTCGAGGCATGGAGAGACATATACAAAGTAAGAGAGGGTTTCATCGAGATAGATTCCGAAACCGTCAATCCGGAAGATGTGTTCAAAGCATCCGGACACGTTGAACAGTTCTCCGACCTTATGACGAACTGTACGGAATGCCAGCTTCCGTTCAGAGCGGATCATCTGGTTAAAGATCACTGCGATAACCCGGACACCATGAGCCCTTCCGATTTGGAAGAGGCTTTTGAAAAATTCAATATCGGATGTCCCGAATGCGGCGGAAAATTGGGCAGGGTCGAAGATTTCAACCTTATGTTCAAGACCACGATCGGTCCCGGCTCTTCAAGAGTCGGATACCTGAGACCTGAAACCGCCCAGGGAATTTTCGTCAACTTTCAGAACCTGTACAGATACAACCGGGAGAAACTCCCTTTGGGAGTGATTCAAACCGGAAGGGGTTACAGGAATGAAATCTCGCCCCGTCAGGGAATGATCAGAATGAGAGAATTCAACATGATGGAAGTTGAATTGTTCGTCAGTCCCGAAGACAAAGGATGGTCGAGATATCCCGAAGTTAAAGACGGAATACTGACTCTTCTGCCCAACGATTCCGATAAGACGGTTGACATTACCGTCGGGGAAGCCGTTGACAAAGGAATCATCGCAAATCCCGTACTGGCTTATTTCATATACACTACGAAACAGCTTTTGGAAAGACTGGGAATCGATATAACCAAATTGAGATTCAGACAGCATCTGAAAGACGAAAAAGCCCATTATGCCGAAGACTGCTGGGATGCGGAAGTCCTTCTGTCTTACGGATGGACCGAGGTCACCGGTGTGGCCGACAGAGGCTGTTGGGATCTTTCCAGACATTCTCAGTTCTCAGGCGAGGATCTCTCCCATTTCGAGATGTTCGACGAACCCAAGGAAATGACTTTCAACAAAGTTATCGCGAATCACAAAAAACTCGGACCCTCCTTCAAGGACAAGGCGAAAGACATTGCCGCCGCTCTTGAAGCCAAGACCGAGGACGACGTGGTTGACGGAAAAATCGTTCTGAACGTCGGAGACGAGGAAATCACTCTTACCGACGAATTCTTCGAGGTCAGAGAAGTGACCGAGAAGGTAAACGGCAAACGGGTGATACCTCACGTGATAGAGCCCTCCTACGGTTTGGACAGAATATTCTACTCCGTGCTGGAACACGCATACTTCGAAGACGAAAAAAGAGGCTATTCGGTTCTGAAACTCGCTCCGGAAGTCGCCCCGATCAAAGTGGGCGTATTCCCGCTGATGGGTAAAGACGGCCTTGACGATTTGGCCAAGAAGATATACTCCGAAGTTCACTCTTCCGATATTCCCGCGTTCTATGATGATTCGGGCACCATCGGAAGACGTTACGCAAGAATCGACGAAATCGGCACACCATGGTGCATAACCGTTGATTACGAGTCCCTCAGCGGTCCCGACAAAGGAACCGTCACCGTTAGGGAGAGGGATACCGGAAATCAGAAGAGGATACCCGCCGCCGAGGTGAAGGGCATTATCCTCCAACTGATGAACGGAAGAGAATTCGCAACCCTTTAAATCAATCCGAGGGTGCCCCTGGCCCCTCGGAACTAAGTTATATAGCCATTGAACACGTTATTGACAATGAGGATTAATCAATGGTATTGAAAGATCTAGAGGATCCGAGAAGGTTATCCATGCTCAGAGCTCAGATCGACGCTAATCCCGTCGAAAATGTAATGGACAATAATTTTCCGACCGTCAGTCCCGAGAACCGTCTGTCCGAAGTTCTGCAGGTCATGAAAAAGAGCAACTACCAAGAAATCCCGGTTTTGGAAGATGGGAATTATCTCGGAGTTGTGAGTTATACGTCCATTCTTAAGAAGAAGAGCGCAAACATGGACAACAAGGTGAAGAACCTGATTGAAGGTGTTCCGATCCTGAGTACTTCCGACGACATAACCGTGATCGCCGAAGCTATGACGGCGAACAACTGCAGACAACTCCCCGTCATGGACGGGAAAAAAGTTGTCGGCCTTGTCTCCAGGAAGGCTTTGATGGGAATAGCATCAGAGTTGAAGGCTCTAGGTGAAATCAAAGTGTGGGAACTCATGACGAATCCCGTTCAGAGAGTTTCCGTAAACGACATGTTG
>CAZPQO010000071.1:0-4655 GCA_964588745.1 uncultured Methanomassiliicoccales archaeon
GTCACCCGAACATTTCGCTTCTCACCTATCATGAAGTAATGAAGGTGGACGGAACCGCAGGGGACTTCAAAGTTACAGTGAAAAAGAAGGCCAGATATGTCATCGCAGAGGAATGTACCGGCTGCGCAGACTGTGTGGCCAAGTGTCCTTCCAGGAATATTCCCGATGAATATGAATTCGGTCTTTCCTCGAGAAGAGCTATTTACATACCCCACGCCCAGGCAGTTCCCAGGGTGGCCATCATCGATCCTGACAACTGCAGGATGATCAAGGACGGCAAGTGCGGTGTGTGTGCAAAAGTCTGTCAGAAGGGAGCGATTAACTACGAAGACAAAGACGAAGAAATCGTCATCAACGTCGGATCCATCATCGCGGCCACCGGTTTCGCCGTTTGGGATGCCAACATCGCATCCGAGTACGGATACGGAAGATTCGACAACGTGATAACTTCGATGGAATTCGAAAGATACATGTGTGCGTCCGGCTGCACCAACGGTCACATAACGATGCCCTCCAGCGGCGATGAGCCCAAGAGGATAGCGTTCGTTCAGTGCTGCGGATCCAGATCTCAGAAAGAGGGCTGGAAGAAATACTGCTCGTCCATCTGCTGTATGCAGGCAACCAAGGAAGCAATGCTTACGAAAGAGCACATGCCCGAAGTTGAACAGGACATCTACTTCATGGATATCAGATCCTACGGAAAAGAGTTCGAAGACTACATCCACAGGGCTGAAGACCAGTACAAAATCGGAATGCACAGAGGCGCTCGTGTTTCACACCTCGAAGAGGACCCTGAAACCAAGCAAATCATTCTTAACTACACCGATGAGGAAAACAACGGAAAATCCGAAGTATACGACCTGGTCGTACTTTCGGTCGCACTCGCTCCGCCGAAGGAAGCTCAGGAATTCGCTGACGTTCTCGGAGTCGAACTCAACGACCACGGATTCTGCAAGACCACCGTTTTCGAACCCCTTGAAACTTCCAGAGAGGGTGTCTTCGTTACCGGTGCTTTCGCCGCTCCCAAGGATATCCCCACATCGGTCGCCGAAGCCAGCGGTGCATCCGCCAAGGCTGCAAGCTACATCGTCGGAGAGGGTTTCGTACCCGCCGCTCCCAAAGAATATCCTGCTGAAAAGGATGTCGCCGGAGTGGAACCCCGTGTCGGTGTTTGGGTCTGCCACTGCGGAACCAACATTGCCGGAGTCGTCGATGTAAAAGCCGTGACCGAATACGCATCCGGACTCCCCGGTGTTGCTTACGCAACCGATGTGATTTACGCATGCGCACAGGACACGCTTATGGAAATTTCCGAAGCAATCAAAGAGCACGACCTCAACAGAGTCGTCGTCGCATCATGCACGCCCAGAACCCACGAACCCCTGTTCAAGGAATCTGCCCGTGACGGAGGACTTAACCCGTACCTCGTCAACATGGCGAACATCCGCGACCAGTGCTCCTGGATTCACATGCAGGCTCAGGACGCAGCCACCGAGAAATCCAAGGATCTTCTCAAGATGGCAGTCGCCAAGGCCAAGCTCCTCGAACCCCTTCAGGGTGCAGACGTCCCCGTCATACAGACTGCGGCCGTCGTAGGCGGAGGCATAACCGGTATGACCGCGGCCCTCGACCTCGCCGCTCAGGGATTCACCACATACTTGGTGGAGAAGGAGAACGAGCTCGGAGGTTTCGCGCGCAACTTCAAACACAAAGAAGACGGAGTATCCGTATCGGACTTCCTCCAGAAGACCATCGACGCCGTCAACAACAACGATCTCATCAAAGTATACACCGGAGTATCCGTAGTGGACATTCCCGGTTACGTCGGAAACTTCAAACTTAAGCTTTCCAACGGAAAAGAGATCGAGACTGGAGCTGTTCTGCTCGCAATCGGTGCTGAACAATATCAGCCCACCGAGTTCAACTATGGCAAAGACCCCAAGGTCATGACCATCATCGAAGCAGAAAACAAAATTGCCGCAGGCGGTTTCAACGGCCAAAACGTCGCATTCATAAGCTGCGTAGGGTCCAGAAACGACGATGTCGCATACTGCTCCCGTGTGTGTTGTTCCGGTTCGTTGCGCAACGCAATCCAGATAAAGATGAACAACCCGATGGCAAACGTTACGTACTTCCACAAGGACGTCAGAACTTACGGATTCCGCGAGGAAATGTACTTCCTGGCATCCCAGCTCGGAATCAACTTTGTCAGATACCCCGTCGAAAACGACCTTCCGTCCTATGACGGAAACGCGGTCAGGGCATTCGACAGCACTCTCGGTGAAGAAATCGAAGTGCCCGTCGACGCCGTCGTGCTTGCCGCAGGAATTGCGCCCAACGGCGAATCCCTGAACATTGCACAGATGGTCAAGGTGCCCATAAGCAAGGATGGCTTCTTCTTCGAAGCTCACCAGAAGCTCAGACCGGTGGATTTCGCTACCGAAGGTGTGTATGTTGCAGGTTCCGCGCACTGGCCCAAATTTATGGACGAGTGCATGGCCCAGGCATCGGGTGCGGCTTCCAGAATGATTACAATCATTTCCAAGCCGAACCGCATATCCGAAGGTATCGTTGCTTCCGTCAACCTCAACAGGTGTGACGGCTGCGGTGTCTGTGAAGGATGCTGTGATTACAATGCAATCAAGATTGTGGACTGCGGAAACGGAAAGATGAAGAGTGACGTCAACCCCGCCCTGTGCAAGGGTTGCGGAAGCTGTGTCGCATCTTGTCCGTCCGGAGCGATGGAACAGGCAGGTTTCAAGACCTCTCAGATCGTCGCTGAAATAGATGCATACCTTGATTCTATGGGAGAGTGAATATAATGGCAGATTTTGAACCAAAAGTAGTAGCGTTCTGCTGCAACTGGTGCTCGTACGCGGGTGCCGACGGAGCAGGCGTAGCAAGGCTTCAGATGCCTACGAACTTCCGTATTATACGGACAATGTGCTCGGCAAGGATCGATCCTGAGTTCATACTCAGGGCCTTCGCCAAAGGCGCTGACGGCGTGATGATACTCGGCTGCCACCCTGCGGACTGCCACTATATCGGCGGCAACTACAGGGCCAGAAGAAGAATTTCACTCCTCAGGCTGGTACTCGAACAGTACGGATTCGACCCTAAGAGGCTCAGGCTTGAATGGGTTTCCGCGTCCGAGTCCTCGAAATTCCAGGAGACTGTTACGGATTTCGTAGATACAATCGCAAAACTTGGCCCCACACCTCTGGTTAAGGTCAAGTTGCCCGTTAAGGCTAAGGAGGCTGAGTAAATTGTCGTTAAAAGGTTGGTGGGCAGAAAGGAAGAAGAAGAGGGAGGAAGCCAAGGCTCTGAAAGAGTCTAAGGCCCCCGCAACTTCCGCCCCTGCTCCTGCAAAGAAAGAAACTGCGGCCGCAGCCGCATCCGACTCCACAGTTTGCGCTGTGGACACCGAGCCCATAGGACTCGAAGCAGCGGATCTCGGGCCCTTGATGCCCGGAGCGCCCGAAGGAGGCAAGATTAACCTTGCCGTCTACTGGGCATCCGCCTGCGGTGGATGCGACGTGTCCTTGCTGGACATCGCCGACAGAATTCTCACGGTAAAGGACATGGCAAACATCGTCATGTGGCCCATTGCCGTGGATGCAAAGGAAAAAGACATTCAAGCTCTGGACGACGGAGAAATCACCGTCTGTCTGATAAACGGAGCTATCAGGAATGAAGAGAACGAACACATGGCAAAACTGCTCAGGCAGAAGTCTCAGATCGTAGTCGCCTACGGTTCATGTGCTACATGCGGAGGTACGCCCGCTCTTGCGAACCTTGTGCCCGGCGGCATCGACGAAATCATGGACTACGTCCACAACGAAGTTGCCAGCACCAAGGAGTTCCAGGAGACTTACCACAAGGACAAATATGTGCACCCCCAGACCTCAACCGAGGTTCCCGAGGGAACACTTACCCTGCCCATGTTGTACGACACCGTATATGCACTGGACCAGGTCATCGATGTGGACTACTACCTCCCCGGATGCCCTCCCCTCCAGGCGTCGATCTCCCACCTCTTGAAGGTGGTCGTCGATTTCGTGTACCAGGGAGCTCCGCTTCCCCCGAAGGGAACCGTCGCCGGTGTCACATCCAAGACACTCTGCGAGGAATGCCCCAGGGAAAAGAAGTTCGAGAGGATTGTCGAAGTCAAAGAACCTTACGAGGTCGACACGGACAACGACAAGTGCCTCATGGACATGGGAATTATCTGTCTCGGACCGTCCACTATGGGCGGTTGCGGTGCGGCATGTACCCGTGTGGGACAGCCTTGCCGTGGATGCTACGGACCTTCTCCGGATGTTCAGGAACTCGGATCGAGCGCGTTTACCGCAATCGCTTCACTGTTCCCCATTACGGATGAAGAGTCTCAGATGAGCGAGGACGATATCGACAACATCATGAGGCAGATCAAGGACCCCCTCGGGTACTTCTACGCCTTCTCAATGTCTAAGTCCTTGATTATGAGAGCAGTCGATGAAGGAGGTCAGTAATCATGACCGGACCAATAATTTGGGATGAGAAACAGAAAACAACCGAGAAGAGAATTTTGATCGACCCCATAACCCGTCTGGAGGGTCATGGGAAGATTGAGATATTCCTCGATGATGACGGAAACGTGAAGAATGCCTACTGGC
>CAZPQO010000072.1:0-4653 GCA_964588745.1 uncultured Methanomassiliicoccales archaeon
AGGAGCCAAAAATTATGACGATGTCGTGAGAGCCGTGACCACCGTGGCCAAAGATCTTGAGAAAGCCGGCATCGAGATTACCATAACACCCAAGATCGAAGTTCAGAACATTGTTGCTTCCGCGGACCTCGGTCAGGAAGTGAACCTGAATACCGTGGCCATAACTCTGGGATTGGAAAAGGTCGAATACGAACCTGAACAGTTCCCCGGTTTGGTGTACAGACTTGACGACCCGAAGGTTGTCGTACTGTTGTTCAGCAGCGGTAAGATGGTCTGCACCGGTGCAAAGGTACCTCCGGACGTCAACCGTGCCGTGGACAAAATTGCGGCAGAACTCAGATCCGTCGGATTGATGAGATAAAACTTTAACAGAAATATCGGCGGGGTAATCCCGCCGATTCACATTCTCCTGAAACCTCTGGACGCCCAGAGGCCTATCGCTTTTACTCCGTAACGCAACGTACTGTTGACAGAACGGTTCGACGTTACTATTTCCTGAGGGGAAGACATCATTGTTTCGATGACTTCCTGCCAGGTTTTCAGACCGTCGGGAAGAACGATGTATCCTTTTCCCAGTTGGTCTATCGTATGGGCGTCGGAACCCGCGGATACGGGACAACCCATTATTTTCGAAAGAGCCAGAGCGCTGCGGTTGTCCCTGCGGTATGACCTTGCGTTACCGGCTTCGATGCCGTCGAAGGGATTGGACAGAGTCGCCTCCTCTCCCAATCCGGACCACCATCTGTAAGGGTGTGCGGCAAAAGCATAACCTCCCGCATCATGGATTTCCTCTATCGTTTCCCTTGCGGAAAGCCGGGGTTGAATTTCCCTGTCGATGCCGTAAGCGAGAATGTGGCCTTCGGACGAAGAGACTTCGATTGCCGGAACGACAACAAGTCTTCCATCATCCTTTATCAAATCGTATGCTTCGAAGCTGTTGTGGTCGGATATCGCTATGCACCCGAAACCGCGTTCGACGGCGACTTCAACCGCTTCATAAGGGTCTATGCTGCCGTCGCTGGAGAACGTGGTGTGGATGTGCATGTCGGCTTTCATCTGATGCTTGCACCGTCCGTGATATCCCTGTCAAGGGTTGCGAAGGTGCCTTTTCCGTCTCCCAGAAGAATCGCTTCCTCACCGTCTATGACCGCAACGACGGCGGACGGAGTTTCTGCGGGAATTTCCGTTCCTTCGGGACCCACGGTAAGTTTGCCGTCTTTGACCGAAGAAACTTTCATGCTCACTTTCAGGAAATCTTTGTAATCCAAACGGGATTCCGAGGGCTCGAGTCCGGAAGAAAAGCAGGTGCCGTCGGGAACTTCGGCGGAAGGCGTCAGCAACAACACACTGTTTCCGCCCAGATCCTCATCGTCGGCCGCAAGCAGCATTCCGGAGGATTTCACCCCTCTCAGTTTGGCAGGCTTCAGGTTGGAAACCACAATCACTTTCCGGTTTGTCAGATCTCCCTTGGAATAGTAATCTTTCAGTCCCGCGACAATCTGTCTCGGGGTTTCTTCGCCGACACTGACGCTCATGACGTAGAGCTTGTCGGCATCGGGATGATTGTCCACACCAAGAATGGTGGCAGACCTGAGATTCAGTTTTCTGAAATCGGCAAAGGGTCCGGTGATTTCGGGCTCTTTGGCTTTCTCCTTCTGTTTCTTCTCTTCTTCCTCGAATTCGACTTTCTTGTAAACGGGAGCCGGTTCGGGCAAAACCGCGCCGACCGGAAGTTGTGCGATTATTCCTTCATATCCGCATTCCTCCACAGTTCCGTCAATTCCCATATATTCCCAAATCTTTTCGGATGATTTGGGGAGAAAAGGCCAAGCCATGACCGCCAACGCTTTTACTATGCGCAGATTGGTGTTCATAACCCCGCCGCAGGCTTCCCTGTCGGTCTTTATGACCGCCCAGGGTTTTGAAGAATCGAAATATTTGTTTCCGAAGTGAGCCAGTTCCATCATCGTTCTGAGTGCTTTCTTGAATTCACAGTTTGAAAGTTGTTCACTGTATCTTTCAAAAATCGATGAAATCGTATCCATGACTTCCTTCGACTCTTCGTCGGAAGCGGGTTCGGGCACGGAACCGAAGTTCTTGTGGGTAAAGCTCAGGCATCTGTGGTAATAGTTTCCGAGAACGGCCACAAGTTCGTTGTTTATTTTGATCATGAAATCTTCCCACGAAAAATCGGTATCGTGAGTGTCCGGCATGTTGACGGACAGATAGTAACGGACCAAATCCGCATCGTGATTTTTCAGCACGGACAGAACGTCTATTGCACCGCCTCTGCTTTTTGACAACTTACCGCCGTCGAACATAAGGTATTCGTTGGCGGGAATATCGTAAGGCAGATTGTAATCTCCGCTACCCATCAGCATTGCGGGCCAAATTATGGAATGAAAAGGTATGTTATCCTTTCCGATGAAATAGTAGTGTTTTACTTCGGGATTCAACCAGTAATCTTTCCAGAGATCCGGCTTACCCTGCATTTTGGAGTATTCCACGGATGCGCTCAGATAACCTATGACCGCATCGAACCAGACGTAAATCACTTTTCCGTCCCAACCTTCGACGGGGACGGGAACTCCCCAGGACATGTCTCTGGTAATGGCTCTGTCCTGCAATCCTTCGTCGAGCCAATTCATTGTAAAAGTTTTGACGTTGGATCTCCAGAAGTCTTTGGTTTCCATGAACTCTTTGAGTCTGTCTCCGAAAGCGCTGAGCTTCAGGAAGAAGTGTTCGGTTCCTTTGATTTTCGGAGTCTTTCCGCACTGAATACAAACGGGGGATTCGATATCCCCGGGTTCGAATGTGGTTCCGCAGTTGTCGCACTGATCGCTTCTGACTTTCTCGGCGGAACAGGACGGGCATATACCTTCCACATATCTGTCGGGAAGGAATCTGTCGCATTCATCACAGAAGTATTGATCGGTTTCTTTCCTGTAGAGAAAACCTTCTTCGAGAAGTTTCAGGAACATTTCCCTGACCACTTCGTAATGTGTGTCACAGTAAGTCTTGTTGTAAAGGGAGTATTCGATGCCCAGATCCTCGATTGCTTTCTTGTTCAGTTCATGATATCGTTCAGCAATGATTTCAGGAGTGGTTTTTTGCTTTTCGGCCGTAACGGTAATCGGTGTTCCGTGCTGATCGGAACCGCCGACCATAAGAACTTCGTTGCGAAGAAGACGGTTGTACCTGCTGAATATATCCGGAGGCAAAAGGGATCCGGCCACGTGCCCGAGATGTATTTTCCCGTTGGCATAAGGCCAGGCTATGTTTATACAGACTTTTGACATGTTACTGACTCAACCAATACATGCCGAATATAAAAACATGGACAGAACGCCCTCAGACGGAAGAGTCTCCCCTCGGATGATAAGAGTCCGCTTTCTTGACGAAATGTCTGAGAACGCCTTCACCCCACACCCCGGCCACAACCGAACCTATGATCTGTCCCGCCGCGATTCCCAACCATATGAAGTACAGTTCGCCTCCGATGTTGAAGAGATAAATGGTCAGAGGTATCTGCATCAGATTTCTTATCAGCGTGCAGATAAGAGAATATGTTCCCAATGTCAGAGACTGGAACAGAGCCGAAGCGGTGTAACCCCAACTTGCAAAAGGCAAGAACAGACATGCGACGCGCATCAGCAGAGCCATAGGCTCCCTCAGGTGCAGGGTCTCCGGCGTGTAGGAAATTATGGCTACCATGTAATTGGCGGCGAACAGTGTAAAAACACTGAGTATAATCATTATTGTGACTACGAGTTTCAGCGTGAACCGATATGTTTCCCGTACTCTGTCGAATCTCTTTGCCCCGAAAGCCGCGGCACAGACAGGAATCATCGCACTGCCCGTCGACATCAACGGAATCATCAGAATGTTAATGATACGCCAACTGTTGGCATAAATGGCGACCGCATCGGTTCCTCCCGCCCAAAGGAGGATCGAGTTCATGACTATCGCAACGATGGAAACAATCATCATTTCGAGACTGGCGGGAATTCCGACTTTGAAAATCTGTTTGCAGATAAGGGGATCGAATTTGAATTTTCTGAGAGTCAGTGTCAGATATGTTTCGCCCTCGCCCTTCCTTCTAAACCAATACAATCCCACAAGCATGCTTGCGAACATCGCAATCACGGTACCGTAAGCCGCACCGGATATACCCAATCCGAGTCCGAATCCGAAGGGTTCGTAAATCAAAAATGGGTCTATGATAAGATTCACCGTCGCGGCGAATATTTGAATCGCCATTGATTTCTTGGCCGCCCCTTCGGCTCTAAGAAGGTTGGAGAACAATGCGCTGAGCATCATTATGGGAGCGAATATCACAATCGGGAAAGCGTATGCGTAACAGACGTCGAGAATCTCTCCGCCGCCCATCATCATCAGTAAAGGCTTGAGGAAAATTCCGAGCAGAATCGCCATCACGATACCGGCGATTATCGTCATAACGAGAGCCTGCGCGGCCGCCCGGTCGGCACCCTTTTTGTCATTCATTCCTATGTACATCGCAACGGTTTGCGATGCACCGACACCTATACCGTTGCCTACGGAAAGAATGATTATGAACAGAGGGAACACAATACCTACCGCGGCAAGGGCGGCGGGACCCAATCCCGTTACCCATACAGAGTTAATAACGCT
>CAZPQO010000073.1:0-4637 GCA_964588745.1 uncultured Methanomassiliicoccales archaeon
TCAGGACGAAGATGATGTGGGTCATCGTCGTCCTGGTGCTGTACTTCGTAATGACCAATGTGTACATTTACGGCTTGGACCAGGGAAGCACAATGGATATGTTCGCCCAGTACAGGACGATCATGGCCGGAGCGTCAGGTACCATTTTACAGCTGGGTATCGGACCGATAGTCACCGCTTCCATCATAATGCAGCTGTTCGTCGGCGCCAAAATCATAAAGCTCGACCTTACGAAACACGATGACAAAGGATGCTACCAGTCAGTGCTGAAGCTCCTGGTCATCGCCATGATACTGATAACTGCCGTGCCTCAGGTATTCGGCTATCTGGTTCCTTCGTCGGGACTGATAGACAAAGTGGGCGACGGAGGGGCAAAACTGGTCATCATAGCCCAGCTCTGCGTCGGCTCGTACATCGTATTCCTGATGGACGAACTCATTTCGAAATGGGGTATTGGCAGCGGTATATCGCTGTTCATCGCGGCCGGAGTGTCGGAAGCGATATTCACGGGAACCCTGAACTGGAATCCCGTGGACAGCGGCGCGGATATCGGATTCGGAAACCCCCCTGCGGGAACGATTCCCCGTGCGATCTATCTGTTGTCGAACACCAACTCCGCGGAAATGTCGAGTTGGGGTTACGAATGGATGTTCCTGGGAGAACCGAACTCCATGGTGGCGCTGCTGTGTACGATATTGATATTCTTCGCCGTGGCGCATCTGGAATCCACACGTATCGAACTGCCGTTGTCACACGGCAGTGCCAGAGGTGCCAGGGGAAGATATCCCATCAAATTGCTTTACGCAAGCAACATACCGGTTATTCTGATGTCCGCCGTTCTGGCAAACGTCAGCATGATAACCCTGTTGCTGTACACAAACGATTTCTTCAGCGGAATCCCCCTGATCGGCCATAATCCGGCCATAGGGTATTTCGAACCGGGATCCACCACGGCAGCCGGAGGCTTGGCCTGGTATCTGTCGGCGCCGACGGGACTGACGTCCTGGTTGATGCCGATATTGGATCCGATAACTTACGGCAACGGTTACGGAACGGTGCAGAATATATCGAGAGTGGCGATTTACTTCACGGTAATGGTCATAGGTTCGATATTCTTCGCGAAATTCTGGGTTGAAACAACCAATCTGGGATCGGAATCCGTGGCCAGACAGATTCAGCAGAGCGGTATGCAGATACCCGGGTTCCGTAAGGACCCGAGAGTTCTGAAACGGGTGCTGGATCGGTATATTCCGGCCATCACCATCCTGTCGGGT
The DNA here is from genome assembly GCA_964588745.1 of uncultured Methanomassiliicoccales archaeon. Taxonomy (GTDB): domain Archaea; phylum Thermoplasmatota; class Thermoplasmata; order Methanomassiliicoccales; family Methanomethylophilaceae; genus VadinCA11. The sequence continues at coordinate 1,275 of CAZPQO010000073.1, forward strand.
GCGTTGGTCGGAGCCTTGGCGGCTTCCGCCGATATGTTGGGTACCACCGGTAATGCCGGAGGTACGGGAGTGTTGCTTACCGTGGGTATATTGATCAAATTCTACGAATCCATGGGACGCGAACAAATGATGGAGATGAATCCCCTTATGAGAGGATTCTTCGGGAGTGAGTGAAGATGACTAATCAGGGCGGAAAAGGACAGGCGGGCGGCCAGATGGAAAACATGCCGCAGATGCCTAAGGGCACGATGATAGGAATGCTGCTCTCCATGGGCCTTATGCTCGTGGTATTCCAATTCAGGGAAGAGGTCGGAGGATATCTGAATTTCGTGTTCAAGTATATCGGATTCGACGGACAGTATCCGGTTCTCACGCTGATGACTGCCGGTGTGATAATGGCAACCCTCAGCAGTGTCATCAGAACCGCTCTCACGGATCCCATAAAGATGGCCAGAAGCCAACACCTCCAGAAAGAGTTCAACCGCGAGCTGAGAGAGGCAAGATTGGAAAACAATCTGTACAAAATCAAGAAACTTACGGACCAGCAGCCCGCCATGATGTCCAAGTCCATGGAATCCAGTCAGGAACAGATGAAAATCATGCCGGTAACGATGGTAATCGTCATACCGATTTATGCATGGGTGTTTTATTTCCTTACGGTAACCGTATCCCCGGAAATGGCATTCATCAACGTTCCCTGGGCTTCAGATGTGGATTTGATGGCCAGTATGGTACTCCCGTCCTGGATTTTGGTGTATACGCTGATCAGTATCCCAATGGGACAGCTTATGAGTAAAATCGTAAGGTATATCCTCCTCCGGAAACGCATTGCCGGACTCGATGACACATATCCGGAAGCGACGGAATGAGAATCACCATAAGCGGACCGCCCGGTTCGGGAAAATCCACGGCCTGCCGCAGGTTGTCCGAGATACTCGGATACCGTCAGATAATATTCGGTCAGGTTTTCAGGGAAATGGCCGCCGAAAGGGGAATGACCGTTTCCGAATTCGGAGCATTGGCCGAAAAAGACCCGTCGATCGACCGGGAGATAGATTCCACAATTCTCGATGTTGCAAAGGACAACGAAAACATAATTCTCGAATCCCGGCTGTCTGCGTATCTTACAAAAAAGAAAGGAATAGACGCTTTCAGAGTATACATCCATGCAAGTCCGGAAGTCCGTATGAGACGGATATGCGACAGAGAGGACGAGGAATACGAACGCGCCTGCGTTCTGACTTTTCAGCGCGAGGAATCCGAATCCAAGAGATACATGCAGTATTACGGTATCGATATAGGCGACCTGAGCGTTTACGATTTGATAATCAACACGGACAAACTCACTCCTGACGAAGTGATTGACCGGATACTCGGAGCGTTGAATGACGGAAATGTTAGTGAAGGATCCTGATACTTTAAAGGATAAATGGGGAAAACGGCCATCGGACCGTTCCCTCGGAGAGCTGTTGCAGGCCGGAGTCATAGCATTGGATAAACCTCAGGGCCCCACATCCCATCAGGTGACCGCTTGGGCAAGGGATGCGATACAGGCCGAGCGGGTGGGTCACGGTGGCACCTTGGACCCCTACGTAAGCGGCGTGCTGCCCATAACCATGGGAAAGGCCGTGAGGCTCACGGACATCGTCCTTTCTTCCGACAAAGAATACATTTGTTCCATGAAACTTCACGCCGACCGTCCCGAAGAAAGAATACGGGAAGTCATGAACCGTTTTGTCGGCAAGATATATCAGATGCCGCCGGTGCGTTCCGCCGTCAAAAGGCAGATGAGAATCCGTACAATACACGAATTGGAAATCATAGAAATTTCCGGAAGGGATGTTCTCTTCAGAGTCGCCTGCGATGCCGGGACTTACATACGGACGCTGTGCGTTGACATAGGAGAGGCTCTGGGCAGCGGCGGAAGCATGGCCGAACTCAGAAGGAACCGTTCCGGGAAAATGACCGAAAACGATGCCGTGACCCTTCAGGATCTGAAAGACGCATATGTGTTCTGGCAGGAAAAAGGAAGGGAAAAATGGTTGCGGAGCATAATCAGACCCATGGAAGACCTAGTTGAACCTCTTCCGAAATTTATCGTTAAACCCACTGCAGTGGACGCTATATGCCACGGCGCGGATCTTATGGTTTCCGGAGTTCATATGCTCGATGACGGAATACGGAGAAACGCTCTCGTGGCCATGATGACCGCACGGGGAGAGCTTATAGGATTGGGAAAAGCCGCCATGTCTTCCCCGAAGGTAATGGAGACGGACAAAGGAATCGCCGTGCGGACGGAAAGGGTTCTGATGGATCCCGGCCACTATCCCAGAATGTGGAAGTTTTCCACGGATTTGGAAATCGAATACGATGAATAATCAAGACCGTATTTCAAAATCCCAATAGTAATAAACACCTATCCCTTATCAGTCTCAGGAGTGAATCAAGTGGGCTTATTCAAAAAGAAACAAGTCGTATTCGAACAGGAAGGAATATCCGTGGGCGAATTCGATCCTTCGGAGCCCAGCCTTTACAAAAACGTGGTGCACTTCCACATAAACGTAAAGCCCAAAAGACTCCTGTATCTGCATACGAAATCGGATTTTCCGGTGGATGTGGCGGTTTTCAATCAAACAGGAAATCCCGTCAGACACCTTGACGGTGCCACCGAAGACACTCTCGGGCCCATTTCCACCGAAACCTGGTCTGAAATGTCTTTCGTTCTCGGGGTTTACAGAGGCGACAAAGCCACGGTTGACGTGGAGGCTTGGACGGAGAGGAAATGAAACCTATAATCGAAAAAGGGATAGGGAGAGTCTTCTGGTCCACCAAACTGTCTCCCGAGCTGAGTCTTGTAAGAAAGTTCGACAAGACAATTCTGGCCATCACCCTGTTGGCCATGATTCCCTGTGCCATTGCCGCATATCTGCTGACCGCTTCGGGAGGAGCCACCCTTTACAATATTGTTCCGATTATGACTCTGCCTCTGTTTCTGGACGGAATCGTGATATTTATCCGCGAGAGGCGTTGGAAGTCTTTCCTTGTGGTGCTTCTGTCCATCGGGGCGCTCGGAATGCTCCATTTGACGGGATATGTCACGCTTACACCGACAATTCTGTTCTTCGTCTTTTTTATATTTTTCGGCGGGGCCGGAGTGGTCGCACTTGCCGAAGGTTTTCAGAGGTTCATGTTTTACAAAATAGTCCACTCCATCGAATACATGAACGTAAAAAAGAAACTCAACATTCTTGACAGAATCGTGTCTTTCATATTCAACATCCCCGAGGATTTGGATACAAGAAACATAACCATGAATTACAATCTTCAGAGAACGTCGATACCCTGGAAAGAAATGATGCAAAC
>CAZPQO010000074.1:0-4592 GCA_964588745.1 uncultured Methanomassiliicoccales archaeon
AACCCAGACCATAGTTTTGCTTTCCAAGATTTACACCTTAGATATGAGTATTCTTGAACTGCATATATACCTCATCGAATGACTCTATATCCTACTCCGTAGCAATATATCTCTTTTATATTCTATATAGACAATATAGATAATATATCCAATGAGGTTTTTTTGAGCATTTTTGATAATCCTAGCTTCGTCAAATGCACATCAACACCTAGAGTAAGTAAACACCAGTAGTAAAAAACAGTTTGTACAATCAAAGTAATAACTGAAATCTATATATTTTTACACAAAATATACATATCAATATAGATAAGCTTAAATTCTCGGAAATATTCCAATAAATGTGGATGTAAGAAGGATACAAATCACCGGGGGATCGTCATATATGGTGACTCTTCCGAAAGAATGGGCAGACTCCATCGGACTGAAAAAGAACGATTCCGTCAGCCTGCAGCCACAACCTGACGGCAGTATCATAATTTATCCTCAGGGAGTTGAGAAAACTTCCGAACGAACCGTCAAAACAATCAATATCGATGAGATCAACGACGGAGATTTCCTTTACAGACTTTTAGTGGGTTCATACATTGCGGGTCATAACGCAATAGAACTCAAATCTTCGGGAGTAATCTCAAGCTTGGCGGCGGGCGTCGCATCCGCATTCACTCAAACCGCCATCGGTCTTGAGATAATGGATGAAAGTGAAGATAGAATCCTTATCAAAGATTTAGTGGATCAGAGTGAGATGAGGCCTTCAAAATCAGTTGAAAGAATGAGGGTTCTTATCAAAAACATGTTATCTGATGTTCTTGACGGGGCCGAATCGAAAAGGAAAAACATTTTCGAAGGCCTCGACGACAGAGATCGGGAAATAGACCGGATCGATTGGTTGATTTCCCGTCAAGTAAACATTTTCCAAAAAGAATTTTCTTTGGCCCGAAAAATCGGTGCCGACCTTTCAGACATTACCCGAAGCAGCATAGCGAGCCGTTCTTTGGAACGTATCGGGGACCACATACTGCAAATTGCAAAAAATCTTGATATCCTCAGAGAAGAGCCTGATACCGAAGAAACCGTTGCAGAAATCATAGCCATCGGCAGGGAAGCCAACGAAAGAGTGTCTTCCGCGGTGACGAATATGCTCAATCGGAACATGATTGATGCCAACACCTGCATCAGCACAAGCGGAGACCTTGTGGAAAGAACCGAAGAATTGTCAAGACAGTCCGCCAGTTTGGATCAGAACGCCAGCATGGCGGCGGGTATGATTGCAGGAAGTCTGAGACGTATCGTGGAATATGCGATGGATCTGTCCGAACTGGCCATTAACGCCGCAATGGACTGACCGTCAGTTATTATTATGGAATCCCCGATAGAGGCCTTATGAAATTTGCCGTAGCGATTACCGGCGCATCCGGAAGCATTTACGGAGTGCGTCTGTTACAGAACCTTCCCGGGGAGAAAATTCTGGTAGTCTCCAAGACCGCCAAAGAAATAATCCCCCTCGAAACGGGATTGTCCATCGAGGAAGTTTACGCCATGGCAGACAAGGTTTACGAAGACGACGATCTCTTCGCATCCATTTCTTCCGGCAGTTACCGGTACGATTGCATGTTTGTCGCCCCCTGCAGCGAATCTTCGGTGGGAAAAATCGCAAACGGAATTGCGGACACACTGATTTCACGGGCCGCAAGCGTTTGCCTGAAAGAAGGCAGAAAATTGATATTGGTCGTAAGGGAAACGCCCAAAAGCCAAATTATGTTGGAAAATGAGTTGAAACTCGCCCGTGCGGGCGCCGTAATACTGGATGCGAATCCCGGATTCTACGGAAAGCCCAAGACTCCCGAGGATCTCGCGGACTTCGTGGTGGGGAAGGCCATGGACGTTGCGGGTATCCCGAACGATATCTTCAACAGATGGGAATAATCATTCCAGATATATCGCAGGTCTTCCGGGAACCGCCACGGAAGATCTGTTCTTCGGATCGTATTTCTCCTTGTCATCCGCGTTGTATACCGAAACGGGAGCGCCCAGTTCCTCTTCCAGGAATTCCGCGGCTTCTTTGATGATGCCGAATTCGTCGGTATCCGCATATCTGCGTATCTTTGAGGGGTCTTCCCTTTTCAGTTCCTCGGTCACTTTCCTGGAAAGATCGGAGGCCGCTTTGCCGTTGGTCCTGATTTCAGGGTCGGCCATTGCCATTTTGGTCAGACCGGGAATGGTAAGTTCTTCGCCAGAATCGAGAATTTCCGCCGCCATGCGATAAACATCCCTCTTCCAGGACGGTGAGGTGTAGATATATATCTTGGAGGGTTCGATTTCTGCCACCTTTTTGATCTGAGAAATATCGGATATCGTGGAGCGGATCAAATCTTCCCCGTATTCGGCCATGGGATATCTTTCCCTGGGCTCCGGATAGAATGATTCGGCGACCAACCCTTCGAAACCTGCCAGGTTCCAAAGCTCTTCGGCGGTGTGGGGAGTTATGGGCATCATGCTCTGAATCCATATCTTCAATACGTCCATCAGGGTCTCGTTGTCGGCACCGCCGCGTCTGAGATACCATCTGAGATCGTTGTACATCTCATAATAGACGGAAGTGGCCATCTGTCTGAGATCGTAACGTTTCATCATATCCCGTATATTGGATATATGGGTCTGGAATCTGGAACGCAACCATTTGTCAACGCCTTTCTTGGGACCGGATATTTCAATCAGATCTTTGGCGAAAACGAAAAGCCTGTCCATTCTCTGTTTGTATGAGAACAGTATTTCTTCGTTCCATTCAACATCGATGAACATGGAGGCAACATGGGAATAGTAAAGACGCATGGCGTCCACCCCGTAAGTTTCCACAGCACCGGGTATGGGCTGAGCCCCTCCTTTGGATTTGGATATCTTCGACTGCTTGCCGGTTATGTACCAATTGACAACGATTCCCTTGGGCTGCATTTTCTCCGGAAGTATCGCCATGTGATTGAACAGGAAAGCGGGGAAGTGCACGGTCATGTGTTCCTTTCCGCCGAGATTGACGTCCAAAGGATACCAATACTTCACGTCCTCGCGGATGTTGTTCAAAACCGCCGGAGTTATTCCGGATTCTTCTGCAACTTCGTTTTCATCGCCTTTGCCGAGAATGACATAATCGAAGAATGACTCGTTCATTCCTTCCGGTTCTATATTGCCGGTGTTGGCGTAAAGGGATATTATGTAGTATATTGGGTAAAGAGTGGAATCCGATATGGCTTCGATGATCCATTTCTCATCGAAGGGGAATTTGGTTCCGAGCCAATTTCCCTGCCTCACACATGCGCGTTCCCTGAACCAATCAAGGGTTCCGTGAATGTTGGTATAGTATTCCGGAGGGTAAATGTTCATTTCCTTGCAATGATCGGAAGTCCTCTCCGTGAGTTCTTCACCGCTGTAATCGATGAACCACTGGTCGTCTATTCTTTTTACGCGGACATTTTCTCCGCATCTGCAGACGACTTCTTCGGACAAATCGTAGAGAAGTACGGCTTCTCCCGACTCCAACATGGCATCCTTCATCTTTTCTTTGGCTTCCTCAACGCGCATTCCCGCATAGGGTCCGCTGGTCGAGTTCATCACGCCGGAGTGGAAACCGTCTCTGTAAATTATTTTCTTGGCCTCTTCCAATTTGGGATCGTCAGGACCGGTTATTCCCATTTTTTCGATTATGTCTTTGGCGGGGAATTCTCCGTATCCTTCGATATTGATAATGGAAATAGGTTCGATTGAAGCAATCAGGTCTTCATCGATTCCGTATCTGGTGTATTCTCCGGGGTGATCTTTGATGTATTTCAGATTGATGTAATCGTCAGGAGAATCCGAAGGAACGGATGTGACCATGCCGGTTCCGATTTCGGGGTCCACGAACGTTGCGGGCAGAATGGGTATTTCCCTTTCGACCATGGGAGCTTTGCAGGTCCAACCCACAAGGTCCCTTCCTCTTATCAGTCCGAAGTCTTCGATACCGTCAAACTGCATTCTCAGTTTGTCGGCGGCGGGCTGAGAAACAACCCATGTCTCTTCTTCGTAGGTCAGTTTGACATAATCGGTATCGGGGTTCACCCAAAAACAAACCTGTCCGTACACCGTTTCGGGTCTGAGGGTGGCGGCGATAAGTTTCATCTCTCCGAGTTCAAACTTCATCAGGACGTATTCCTGGACTTCAGCGTTGCCTCCTTTGGAAATATCGGTTTCGGAAGCGTCGATGGCAACGGGACCGCAGTTCGGGCAGAAAGGAGCGAAATACGGTTTCTGAATCAAAAGACCGAGATCCATGAGTTTTCTGAACTGCCATTCGATGAACCTTTTGTAGTCCGGGTTGAGAGTACAGGTAAATCTCCTCCAGTCAGCAAGGAATCCGAATCTCTTCCAATAATCGTTGACATAAATTTCATTGAAATAATTGACAACGGCATTGGGTTCCGTCAGTGTTTTGAGGATTTCGTCGGTACATCCGTTGTCCTTCATGTATTCGATTATGTTCGGGTCCTCTCTTTTGATACGGCTTGCAAGACTGATTGCACCGTTTCCCGTGGCATGAGTGCCCACGGGGAACATGACGTTGT
>CAZPQO010000075.1:0-4546 GCA_964588745.1 uncultured Methanomassiliicoccales archaeon
CTTTGGGCACCACACCCGCGACTGCAAAAACTAGAATTCCGACTACTGCAACAGTATAGACCGCATGCATAATCTCGTTGAGGGCCTTCATGACCCGTAAAAGGCAATACAAATTTAAATTAACTGTTATATTTTTCAGAAAACATGATTAAGTCTTCCGACATATCACGGGTCAATCATGTCGGATATCAGGATAAGGAAAAGAAAAAGGATGAGGGAACGGGATGCAAAGAACTTATCCTCAATCCTTGAAGAAACGATGGGCGTTCCCGTTTTTGACGATGAGCCCATCGATGTTGCCGAAAGCACGGATTTCAAGCTCATATTTGCGGGGAACGAAATATTCGGTTTGATTTATGAAGAAAAACCATTTCTCACGATAAGGGGGATACTCAAGTACAAACCGACAAAACGGTACGTCACCGTGGACATGGGGGCGGTGCCGTTCATAACAAACGGCGCGGACGCCATGGGTCCGGGCATAACCGATGCGGATCCGGAAATACAGATCGGAGATATGGTTTGGATAAGAGACGTAAGGAACGAAGTTCCTCTGGCGGTCGGAGTCGCACTGAGACCTGCCGCCGAATTGATTGAAAAGAAACAGGGCAAAGCGGTAACCACGATTCATCACGTGGGTGACAGGCTTTGGAAATCAGGAGAGTGATTCCGTTGCTGTCCGGCAGGCGCAAGAAATCGGAAAATGACCGCATATTCATTGATTTGGAAGAACTGACTTCAGAAATGGGAATAGATGATTGCGACATTGTTGTCAAAACCATAGCCATGAAACGCTCTTCGGATCTTACGGTGATGGCTGACATGGTAAGCCGCAACTGGATGATTATTGTGGAAACTTCCCAGTTCGAAGAGGGCGAAAATGTCAGAAAAGACGCTCTGAAGAAAATGGAAGCAATCGTCGCAGACAGAGGCGGCCGTTTCTTCGAAATCTCTGACCGGGTTGTTCTCATCGCCCCGCTCAATGTGAAAGTCGATCGTTGCCGCATAAGGAGGAAGGCCTGAAATGGTAAAAACCGTTCACGACCCGCTTCACGGAAGCATTTGCCTGGATGGTGTATTTCTGGAACTTGCCGACAGACACGAAATGCAAAGGCTGAGATACATAAAACAGCTGGGCATGGGAAACCTGGTGTTTCCCGGTGCGAACCACACAAGATTCGAACATTCCCTGGGAGTCTATCACCTGTCCGGCAGAATGGCCGATTCCCTGAATCTTTCCGAAGAGGAAAGAGACACGGTCTGCGCCGCCGGAATGCTCCACGACATATGCCATACGCCGTTTTCGCACACTCTCGGCGAACTTGCGGAAATGAGGTTCGGGGCCGATCATATGAAGGCCGCGAGAAAACTCATTCACGGTGAAATCCCAATATGCTCCGAGTACGACAAAGAGACTCTGGCTTCGGAACCCACTATAGCGGAGATCCTGGAGAATGCCGGAATATCTTCCGAAAAAGTATGTGATTTGATAGAATATCCCGAATCCGTACGGACGGACCAGGTTCATTTTTCAGAGGACGGAGGACAGTCATATTTCAAATCCGGCGATTATCTGCATCAGATTATTCACGGACCCGTGGATTCGGATCAAATGGATTATCTTGTCAGGGACGCCCATTACACCGGCGTGACCCACGGTGCAATCGACATGGAACGGATAATTTCCATGCTGAAGGTTCACAACGATCAATTGGTGCTTAAGAAAGGAGGGGCAACCGCCGCCGAAGGCATGATGGTTTCCCGTTCTCTGATGTACACATCGGTATACTATCATGAAACCGTCAGGGTTGCCGGTTCGATGCTTAACAAAGCCGTCGAAGAATCTGAATTGGAACTCGGCGACATTCATCTGTTGACCGATTGCGATCTGACGGCAATCCTGGAACATCAGGGCGGAAGGACCGGAAAGATTGTGAGGGATTTGAAAAACAGAAGGCTCTACAAGAAAGCCCTGGCGGGATATGTCGCGGATCTTTCGGAAGAAGACACCTTCAACCTCGCTCAGCATTCCGGATACGCAGAGAAGAAAAAACTGGAACGGGAAATCGCCGATGCAGCAAATGTTCATCTTTGCGAAGTAGCGGTGGATATGCCCTCCGAATCCGCTTTGCTGTCAAAAATAAGCATAGGCAAAACCGACGTACAGATACTGAAGGACGACAGGATACGGAGCATAACCAAAATGTCCACTTTGGCGAAAGCCCTGCAGTCCAGGGATACTTTCGGATGGGCGCTTCTGGTGTCTTCGCCGAAGGACAAAACCGAAGAAGTCCGTAAAGCGGCAAAAAAGATTCTCAATCTCTGATTTTTTGCTGTTTATATATCAGCAACATCCGCGGAGGGCAGGGATTATATTCGAAATATGCACATGGTCTATTGTCATGCCCATAGAAATGTCAGCGATCATCGCTTTAGGTATCACCGCGGCCGTAGCCACAACCATCGGCGAAATCGCGGTACTGACCATGTTTTACATATCCTCACCGGAAGGTCCCGAGGGACGCACCAAACGCAGAATCATAGATATGGGGTATTTCTTGGGAAGCGGACTGGGAATATTATTATCGGCCGTCATCGCGTTGAGCCTCAGACATTTTGTGTCTTTGGATTATCTCTACTGGTTGGGGGCTGTGCCCGTGGCGGTCGGAGTTTACTATCTTTTGCGGCCGGTGGCCGACCGTGAGATGTGCAAAGCTGGAACTTTGATGGGCAAAGCGAGATGCAGACTGTCGCCCCTTGGATTGTACACTGTGTTGGCAATGGCTTTGGCCGTCGACGATCTCAGTGTTTACGTTCCGTTGCTGTCGGTTCTCGGCCCGGCGGAAATGGCCGTTATTCTGATCATAGCCGTCGCGAACATCGCAATAATGATACTGGGCAGCAGATACATCCGGAACATCTCGTCCATAAAGTGTCACATCGACAAAATACAGCGCTGGCTGGCACCGGTGCTGTTCATACTTGTCGGAGTCTTCGTTCTGGCTCAGGGAAACCTGTTCTGAATCATCCCTTGATAACGCCGACAGGGGTGAGTTTGACCACTTTGGATGAAATCCCCGCTCCGCTGACGACATCAATGACGGTTTCGATGTCCTTGTATGCTTCGGGGGCTTCTTCGGTCAGTCCCTGATCCGAACCGCTGAACAATACAATGTCGTGATCCGACAGATCCTTTCTGACTTCTTTGGCGGTTGTCTTGCGGGACGCCGATTTCCTGGACATCATTCTTCCGGCTCCGTGGCAGGTAGAACCGAAGGTCTGTTCCATGGCGCTTTGCTGACCCAGCAAAACGTAAGTTCCGGTTTTCATGTCTCCGGGTATGATTACGGGCTGACCGATGTCCCTGTATTTCGCGGTGACTTCCTTCCGGCCGGCGGCAAAGGCCCTGGTCGCTCCTTTGCGGTGAACGACAACGTCCGTATTCTTTCCGTCAACGTTATGGTTTTCTTCCTTGGCGATGTTGTGCGCAACGTCATACACCAAATCCATCTCCATATCTTCGGCGGACTGTCCGAGCACCTTTTCGAAAGATTCCCGAATCCAATGAGTGATCATCTGCCTGTTTGCCCAAGCGTAATTCGCGCCGCAACACATGGCTTTGAAGTAATCTTCGCCCATTTTGGATTTCAGCGGTGCGCAGGCCAACTGTCTGTCGGGAAGATCGATGGAATTTTCACGTATGTACTGTTCCATGTCTTTCAGATAATCCGACGCAATCTGATGGCCGCAGCCTCTGGATCCGCAGTGTACCGTTATGGTCACGGTATCCTTTTCCAATCCGAAAACTTTGGCGGCCTTCTCATCGAAAACCTCGTCCACCACGTCCAATTCAAGGAAATGGTTCCCGGAACCCAAAGAGCCGAGCTGAGGAAGTCCTCTTTTCTTTGCTCTGTCACTTACGACGGAGGGATCCGCATTCTTCATACGCCCTCCTTCTTCGGTGGTGTCCAAATCTTCTTTCCATCCGAATCCGTTTTCGATGGCCCATTCAGACCCCGTGGTCAGAATATCGTCAAGTTCCCTTTGACCCAATCTCGTCAATCCCTTGGATCCGAGTCCGGAAGGAACATTGAGAAAAAGAGCGGCCATCAGGTCCTTTCTTTTTTTACCGATATCATCAACGGTAAGGTTGGTTTTGATAAGACGGACTCCGCAGTTGATGTCGAAACCTATTCCTCCGGGAGAAATGCTTCCTTCGTCGGCGTCAACGGCGGCAACCCCGCCGATGGGGAATCCGTAACCCCAGTGGATGTCGGGCATAGCCAGGGAGCTTCCGACAATTCCCGGAAGACAAGCGACGTTCGCCGCCTGCAAGGGAGCGTTGTCGGAACGGATCTGGGGTATCATGCCTTCACTGGCGTAAATGATCGCATCCGTGCGCATGCAGGGAACTTCGCCCTTGGGGATGCGCCATCTGTATTCATCGATCTTTTCCAATGTACCGTTCCATGCCATACTACCAAAACCTCAGAAAATAGGGGCCGGGACCGAGATTTGAACCCGAGTCGGGGGATCCACAGTCCAC
>CAZPQO010000076.1:0-4540 GCA_964588745.1 uncultured Methanomassiliicoccales archaeon
TCTTTGCAGACAACGTGGAAGTCGGGCATGTTCAGTCTTCTGGTTCTGAAACACAGCATGGTTTCCCCCGACTGTTCCATTCTGTATGCGTCGGCAACCTCATAAGCTCCGAAAGGAAGATTTTTGTAACTTATGTTCCAGTTGCGGATCATCGCGAACTGTTGGTGGCATGCCGCGTATCTGAGAATGAATTTCTTTCTTCCGGTGTCGATGGTATACAGTCTGTCTCCGAACAGGTCCGCATGTTCTTTGACCGCGGGTTCGTCAAGAGAGAACATGTTGGTTCCCTTCACGCTGTATACTCCGATGCCCGATTTATTCACGATATCGGTGGCGTGATCCGAAATAAGATCGAACATCATCGCGCCGTGAGGTCCGAGACTCATATGGCCGTTGTCAGACATGGATTCCCACTGTATTCCGAATTTCTTGCAAAGTCTGAGATAATCCGGTTCTTTGACGGGAGGTGCGTCTTTTCCCAACGCTTCCTTGTCAATCATGTATTTCATGCAGTCGGAAGAGGCCTTGTATTCGTTGACGGGAATTTCTTTTCCATCGGAAGTGAGAACAAAGTATGTACTTTCCCCTGCGGTTTCCGCGGGCTTTGCGGTTTTACCGGTAATGTCTCTTGAAAGTTCGGACAGAGGGTGTCCCTTGCAGCTGATTTCAAAAGATTTGTACCAGCCGAAAGGAGCTCTGATTACCTCAGTTCCGGTTCCGGTTATGATATCTTCGATGCCTTTTAGAATTTCAATGCTGGTTTTCGGTTTTCCGAGATCGTTGCTGAGGTGGGCGTAAGGATACAGCATAATCCTTTCGGCTCTGACCTGCTCGGCCACGGACAGAATGTCTTCCGCCGCAGCAGCGGTCACGTCCTTCGGCGCATCCTCATCCCCGCTCTCCACGGTTATGAATGCAACCAGCACTTCTTTCATTTCTTTCTCGTGAAGTTCGTCGGGAATATCCTCGGCGACCTTGGTCTTTTCTTTGGCTTCGAATTTCATCGAATCCGCGTGAATGTACAATGCTTTCATTGGACCATGTCCTTTAATTGCCCCGTCCCCACAGAAAGGGCGGTGCTTCTTTGTGGAAGATGATGAGAGTCATATTAAAAACGTTTGAAAAGGTCCGCAGCATTCGGAACTCAGCAAAGGGTCTTATCCGCGGTATCGGCGACAATACAGGCGTTAAAACCGACCCACAATATCTTTTAATAAAAGGGTTACTTCACTGATTCAGACATGTCATTGTATAATAGGCGCAAACGGGACGTTGAACCCATTTTGGCGATAAGCATCGTCGTACTTTTGGTGGCATCGGGTGCAGTTGTATCGATGTCATTTTACGGCAATTATATCGAAGACGAGGATCTTACCGTCTCTCTCGGCAAAGAAGTCGAAGTGTACTACACGGGATCCCTCTACGGATACTATGACCAAGAAGGCGCGCTTATATTCGATACCAATGTCAAAAGCAATGTCGACAATGAGGATTATGCCTTCATCGGCGGGTTCGACAGGTCGGACCGCACATTCAATCTTTTGAGTTTCATACATGGAAAAGGTAAACTGTTGGCGATGTTCGAAGACGCTTTGACCGGATATGAAGTCGGGGACACCGTCAGGGTCGAAATCCCCTTCGGCAAAGGATACGAACCCGAAGAGATGGAAAGATCCAAAAACTTCACCGTCGGCAAAAGGGAATTAATGACTTTGGAAGACTTCAATTCCCACTACGACGGGTATGTGTTGTCCGGAGCCTTCCCGACAACCATCACCACTGTGTACGGATGGGAAGCGGATGCCATGCTCGATACGAATCTCAATAAGGTCGTGATTATACACAATCCTGAGGACGGCAAAGAATACGAACTGAAGTCCAACGAACTGAACGTTCACGGGTCAGTAAACGTGGCCGTCGTTCTGAACGGTGATGAAATCGAATGTGAATTCAAACTTGACGTCGATCCGGACACGAAATATATGTTATGGGTTAAGACCCACTCCGAGAGTTTTTACGTCTTCGGAGAGGACGCAGGAAAACTGAAAATCACCGAAAGACCTGCCGCCGCTGACGAATTATCGATATACTTCGTCATAACGATTCATTCGGTTTCCTGATGAAACAAGTCGGATTACGATATCAAAAATATTTCCAAAGTTTCAGAGTGTTCAGTCAATCCTAACTATTGTATTGACGACCTCATCCCCTTTGCCTATGACGTATTGGGTTTCGATGGATTTCTGAATCATGGCTCTTGATTTCCTGATGGATGAGATTATATCGGAACCCTTTGCGCAGTTTGCGGTTATGAACGAGGACAAGGTGCAACCGCTTCCGTGACCCGAACGTTTCAGACGGGGGTATTCGATTGTAACAATTTCTCCGTCTTTGTAATAATAATCGATAACATCGGAAGTGTCCATATGACCTCCCTTAAGGTAAACCGGAGTTCCGCCCTTTCCTAAAATCTCACAGGCTTTGACGGCATCTTCCCCGTTGTCGATTTTCATTCCTGCCAAAACTTCCCCCTCGAATCTGTTGGGGGTGATAAGATCGCAGAGAGGCATCAGATATTTTTTTATTGCGGACGCAACACCGTCTCCGGCAAGAGAACCTCCGACGCCCGCCGTCAGGACGGGATCGATAATCAGCGGAACATCGATACCCTCCAATTTTTCGGAAACAAGTTCGGCGATTTCAGAATTGTACAACATTCCTGTTTTGATCGCTCTTATATCGCAATCTTCGAGAACGGCATCAATCTGTTTTTCGATAACTTTCAAAGGCACCGGGAATATTTCGGAGACTTTGCAGGTATTCTGAGCCGTAACTGCAGTAATAACGCTGGCGGCATGAACTCCGAGGCTGCTCATGGCTTTTATGTCGGCCTGAATCCCGGCTCCTCCGACGGAGTCGGAACCTGCTATGGTCAATGCGGTTCTCATCACCGAACCATAGGCGTCGGCCTATTAAACAAATTTGAGATTCGTATATTATAGCCTGTCAAAAATGATTAATAAACCCACCAGGATAGGGAGGCCGTGAAATACAGCAGCGCTCATTTCGTATTGACCGGAGATTCCGGCTACAAGGACTTGGCTCCCGTGTTCCCCGATATTCTGAATATGCTGTTGGGAGAAATCGGCCAGATACCCGAAGAAGAGGAAATTCTGCAAATGTACATTGAGCAGAATATGAACGATCTTCTCAAGGACAAGAAACCCGAGGGGTACAACCGCAAGGGAAAGGTCAGACTGATTTTCCCCATGGACAACAGGGAATTCTACCTCAAGAGTTACACAAAGGCGGTGGATCTCACCGCCATCGCCGATGCGGTATCGGACATTCTGAACGAAGCCGGCATCAGTTTCGAAACTCTTGACAACGACAGAGTAACCTTCGGTTGAACTTCAGCTCAATAATTTACTCCAGCACTTTTCCGAGTGCAGGGTTTCCTTTGTGACGCGGTCCATGATTTTGGTAACCGACGCTTTGGCGTTGTCGATCTGAACGGCGACCGAAGAGGGGGACGTTCCCCCGTAGGAATTCCTGCGCTCTATGCATTTTTCTATCGACAGTACGTCGTAAACGTCTTCTTTGATTTTATCGCTGAAGGATTTCATCTTCTCCAACGGAAGTTCTTCGAGCCCGATTTTCTCTTCGACGCAATATCTCACGGCGGCTCCGACGATGCCGTGAGCCTCTCTGAACGGAACGTCTTTGGTAACGAGATAATCCGCCAGATCGGTGGCGTTGATAAATCCACGATTCATCACGCCGGCCATTCTGTCAGCGTTGACTTTTATGGTCAGGATCATATTGCGCATCATGTCGGTGCAATCGGCCACGGTTTCCAAGGATTCGATTACCGGGCGCTTGTCTTCCTGCATATCCCGGTTGTAGGTCAAAGGAAGACCTTTGAGCATGGTAAGGACGGATATCAGAGAGCCGAAACTTGCTCCGGTTCTTCCGCGGATCAGCTCGGCGATGTCAGGGTTTTTCTTCTGAGGCATTATCGACGAACCTGTGGAATAACGGTCATCCATTTCCACAAAGCCGAATTCCTGCGAAGACCACAGCACCAATTCTTCGGACAGGGAGGACAGGTGGGTTGCCAGCATCGCGGCGCAGAACGCCGTGTCGGCAACAAAGTCCCGGTCACTCACGGAATCCATGGAATTCTCGGTAGGTCCGGAGAATCCCAAAGCTTCGGAAGTCATCTGTCTGTCAATGGGATAGGTGGTACCGGCAAGAGCCGCAGAGCCCAGCGGACATTCGTTGAGTCTGTGGTATGTGCTCATGAATCTGGAAGAATCTCTTCCGAATTTGAAAACATAAGCCATCAGGTGATGCGCCAAAGTCACCGGTTGGGCGTGTTGAAGATGAGTCATCCCCGGCATTACGGTGTCGATGTGCTCTTCGGCAACATCGATCAGTCCCGTTCTGAGGTGCTCGATTCTTTCCACGACTTCCAGTATGGCGTCCCTGAGGAACATTCTGAAATCGGTGGAAACCTGATCGTTTCTGCTTCTTCCGG
>CAZPQO010000077.1:0-4508 GCA_964588745.1 uncultured Methanomassiliicoccales archaeon
ACGATACTAAAATCATAGGCGAATTCGAAAAGAAGGCCAGGGCGGACGTTACCCTCAAGTCGGTTTACGTTCAGTCCCCCACCGTCATAAACTGGGACGATACCGTCCAAAAGGCGGCGAAAATCATGGTCGACGAGGATATTTCCACTCTGCCCGTTGTGGAGGGAGGTAAGCTCGTGGGTGTTCTTACCCAGTACGATATCATCGAAGTCATCTCTGCCTGCAGGGAAAGAGAGCTGATGTTCATACAGATCAGCGGACTTCGCGATCAGGACAAGAACATGAGAAGTGCCATGTATGACGTCATCCAGGAACAGGTCAACAAAATAAGCAAGGTCTACACTCCCGAAAGTCTCATGCTTCACGTGTCCAGATACAACGACAACGGCGGACGTTTCAAGTACAGTATCACCGCCAGATTGTACTTCAAGGGCAAGGTAATGAGCTACAAGGAAGTCGGATGGGACCTTGTCACGACCACTTCGAGCCTCATGAAGAGAGTCTCGGATTCCGTGATGAATCTCAAAGACACGAAGGTAAAGTTCCGTCAACGGAAGAAGTGACCTGAAATCAAACCCTTTCAGCAAACCTTTTATTACTTACTTTTATAATGAGTCCGTTCAACATGTCTCAGTATGACTCTTCTTCGATAGAGGGACGATGGCAGAAGATGTGGAAAGACGAGGAGATATACCGTTTCGACAAAGACTCCGACGCACCCGTTTTCAGTATAGACAACCCCCCTCGATACACTTCGGGCTCAATGCATTTGGGCCACGCAACAGGATATTCCATTTCAGATTTTGCCGCCCGTTACAAAAGAATGAACGGTTTCAACGTATTCTTTCCTCTTTGTTTCGACGTGAACGGAACTCCGATCGAAGTAAGGGTGGAGAAGAAGCACAACATTACCAAACTGGATTTGCCCCGTGCGGAATATCGAAAACTCTGCAGCGATTACGCCAACGGATTCATCGATGAGATGACGAGAGACTTCGAAAGACTGGGAGAAAGCATGGATCCCAGCATTTACTATCAGACCGACGCACCCTACTACAGAAAAATTACCCAACTGTCTTTCGTCGAACTGTTCGACAGGGGTTTGGTTTACAAAGCCAATTATCCGGTCAACTGGTGTCCCAGATGCATGACGGCTTTGGCCGATGCCGAAGTGGACTATTTCGATAACGTCACAAAACTCAATTTCATAAAATTCGGTGTGGCCGATACCGAGGATTCGGTTCTTATCGCCACCACCAGACCCGAACTTCTCTGTACCTGTCAGGTTGTCGCCGTTCATCCCGAAGATGAGGAAAAAGCTCACTTGGTCGGTAAAGAACTCGTAACTCCTTTGTTCGGCAAAAGAGTGAAAGTCATTGCCGATGACAAAGTCGACCCCTCTTACGGGACGGGATTCGTCATGATCTGTACCATCGGAGACAAAGACGATTTGGAATGGGTCATGAAATACCACCTTCCCATGGAGAAGGGGATTGACGAAACCGGCAAGATGACGGAACTCGCCGGGAAATACGAAGGCATGACCGTCACCGATGCCAGAAAGGCTTCGATCGAAGATCTGAAAAACGAAGGTCTTCTCGACGAGCAAAAAGACAATCCCCAGCAACTTTCCGTGTGTTGGAGATGCAAGACTGCCATTGAGTACCTTCAGGTTCCTCAATGGTTTTTGAAGACTTTGGATTTCAAAGAACAGGTTCTGCAAAAAGCCGATGAAATCGATTGGTACCCCGAATTCATGAAAGTGCGCCTCATCGATTGGGTCGAATCCCTGGAATGGGATTGGGTCCTCAGCAGGCAGAGGGTTTTCGCGACTCCGATTCCGATTTGGGAATGCGAGGATTGCAACCACGCCGTGTGCGCCACCGAGGATATGCTTTATTGCGACCCTACGGAAGACAAGCCGCCTGTGGAAAAATGTCCGAAATGCTGCGGAAAATTGATAGGGTCCACGGATGTCTTCGACACCTGGATGGATTCTTCCGGTTCCGCTCTTTACAATACATTCTGGAGAAGGGATGATGAACTTCACAAGAAACTTTATCCCATGTCCATGAGACCTCAGTCTCACGATATCATACGGACCTGGGCGTTTTACACGATACTGCGCTCCGAACAGATGACCGGCGAAAGACCCTGGAATGACGTTATGATCAACGGGTTCATCATGTCCCCCGACGGCACGCCTATGCACTCATCCCTCGGAAACGTCATCGACCCCGTTCCCATTTTGGAAAAATACGGTGCGGACGCTTTGAGATATTATGCCGCAACCTGTTCGTTGGGTATCGATCACGCATTCAGAGAACCCGACGTTGTCCGCGGAGGAAGATTCTGCAACAAAATCTTCAACCTCGGATTGTTTGTTTCCAAATTCCTGGTAAAGAAACCGGAAGAAAACTGCGACACTCTGCGCGTGTCGGACAAATGGATACTTTCCAAATTCTCGAGAGTCATCGAAGAAGCAAGCGCGTTCTTCGACGTGTATCAGTTCGACAGGGCGCTCAAAACACTGGAATCTTTCATCTGGCACGAGTTTGCCGATCACTATGTGGAAATGGTCAAAGGACGAGACGATGATGCGGTCGTGTACACATTGTACAACGTGTTCCTCGGTTCGCTTAAAATGATCGCTCCCCTGTTCCCTCACATAACCGAAGAGATGTACCAAAGGATATTCAGAGAATCCGAAGGCGTGAAGAGTATTCACCTTGCATCCTGGCCGAATCCCGTTCTTGACGACGTTGACGCGGAAGCCAAAGGAGAAGTGTTGAAGGAAGTGGTCGCATCCGTGAGATCTTGGAAATCTTCCAAGAAGATTCCGCTCAACTCGGAGATTCCGTCACTGGAACTTGTTGGTAAAGACGCTGTGTTGCTCAAGGATGCGGTTGCCGACATATCGGAAACCACCAAGGCCATCGAAATAACCGTTGCCGAATCCGCCGAACTTACGGAAGAAGTTGTGGGAATCAAGCCGGTTCACGCAAAACTCGGTCCGGCTTTCAAAGCCGCCGCCAAGGACATCGTTTCCGCTCTGTCAAGAATGGAGCCCGACAGTGTGGCCGAACAGATGAAATCCGGAAAGGTCACAATCGAAGCCGGCGAGACTTATGAACTGGGTCCCGAATTCTTTGAATTGGAAACCCGGCTGACTTTGGACGGGATGGCCGTCGAAACCCTGCAGATCGGAAACATACTGATTGTGCTGGGTGTCGACGCAGAAAACTGAATTTATAAATAAAAAAAGAGGTTTGGCGGGAAGAATTACTGTACGACCCGTACGTTGATTCTGTTCCCGTCGAACCTTGCCTTAATCAGGTCCTTTGTCATCTTCCTGCCGAAGTCTTTGTGGACTTCAACAATCGTGGAATTTTTATTGATTTCAATATCGCCTATGGCGTATTCCATAATTCTGGCATTCCTTACGATGAAATCGGAAATGGCAACTTTGCCCATTCCGTCCTTCTTGCCGATATTGATTTCAAACTTCACCATTCCGAACACATCGGCAACCTGATCGAAGTCGACCACTTTGCGTATAGTGTCGCTTTCGCCCTTTTCGACACCGGGAACATCCATCCTCTCAATGACCATTTCGGTCCTGAGTTCGAACTCTTCGATCAGATGTTCTTCCTCCGCGGTCACGAAAGATATTGCGGTACCTTCCTTCCCTGCGCGTCCGGTCCTTCCGATTCTGTGAATGTAAGTTTCCACATCTTCCGGCATGTCGTAGTTTATGACGAATGTGATGTCTTCCACGTCCAATCCCCTTGCGGCCACATCGGTGGCTACAAGAATCCTTACCGTATGTTTCTCATCGTCTTCGCCTTCACGGAAGTCCTTGAATTCCTTGAGAACCTTTTCCCTCTTGTTCTGAGGCATGTCCCCGTGGATTGCTTCGGCTTTGTAATCATAACGTTCCAAGCGTTCGACAAGCATGTCCACCATTCTCTTGGTCTGACAGAAAATGATTGCTTTGGATTTGTTTGCGTCAAGTATTCTGCTCAGCGCCCAGGACTTGTTTCTTCTGCCGATGGAGATGTAGTACTGTTTTGTAAGGTCGAGAACAACCTCGTCCCGCGAAACACTGATTTCCACAGGTTTTTTCATATAATCGTAAGAAAGACGTTTGATGTCTTCCGGCATGGTTGCCGACATCAGCAGAGTCTGCCTTCCCGCAGGCATCATTTTGAGAATGTCTTCGATATCCTCAATGAATCCCATTTCAAGCATACGGTCCGCTTCATCCAATACGACAACTTTGATTGTCGACAGGTTCAAAGCGCCCTGCCTCATGAGATCTTTGACCCTTCCCGGAGTTCCGGCTATTATGTCGACGCCTTTGTTCAGTTTCTTAATCTGACCTTCGATGCTTACGCCGCCGTAAATCGGAATTGGGACGTGTCCCGTGTATTTTGAAAGATCGGTAAGTTCTTTTGAAACCTGTACCGCCAATTCCCTTGTGGGGACAAGAATGATTGAGTGGGGGA
>CAZPQO010000078.1:0-4508 GCA_964588745.1 uncultured Methanomassiliicoccales archaeon
GCAAGGATAACCACAGCCATTTCTTTTCTGAGAATGCCCGCAAGGAATGCGATGATGACCACCGCGGGAAGTCCCAGCATCGTCACGGTGATAAAGGACAGGGGATCCACGATGAAATCCAACAGATCGTAATCAAGCGCAATCTGCACCAATATGCTTCCGACGACCAGCAGTGGGAAAGCAATGAAGAAGAATTCCTTGATTCTGTCCCAGGTCTTGAAAAGAACATTCTTTACGGTGGGAACGGCAAGGTCGGGAATTTCCATCGCAAGATTGCTGGGTTCCAATTTCAGGAAATGGTTCAATGCAACGCCCAGAACGGCCATGAGAATCAGCACAACAAACAGAATGGCGAATGCGTACAGTATCCCTGAAAAGTTTCCGACGATACCGAATATAATTGCCAACTGTGCGGAACACGGCACACACAACGCTATCAGCGTAGTAGTGATGAGTTTTTCACGGCGGGAATGAATAGATCTTGTGGCCATTATGGCCGGAACGTTGCATCCCAATCCCACTATCATGGGAATGAACGCTCCGCCGTGGAGACCGAAACGGTGCATGATTCTGTCAAGGAGAACCACGGCACGGGGCAAATATCCGGAATCTTCCAAAATTCCCAATATGATATAGAACACGAGAATATACGGAATGATCAGCGTCAGAACCGCGAGTATGCTCTGGTCGACACCTATCAACACCGCTTCTCCGAAATCACCGCCGATGGATTGTCCGAAATCCGCCAAAGCGTCGCCCACCAAAGAAACGTAAAGATCTTCAATAAGCTCATCCAAGAAATTACCGACAAAAATGATAGCAAGGAAAACTCCCATCATCACTCCGATGAGTATGGGAATTCCGGTGGAAGGCGTTATCATGATTTCTGACAGTCTGTCTTTGTGACTCATCTTCACATGGGTTTTTGACTGTATTTTCCTGACCATTGCGTCAGAAATGGAATAACGGTCTCTGGCTATCAGAATATCTGCCGATTCGTCATAAGCGGATTCGAATTCTTTTCTGTATTTTTCCGCGGTTGCGGCCAATTCGTCATTCGCATCTTCTATGAAGATTTCCGTACCTTCCATGAGTTTGACCGCGGTTCCGAAATTGCCGAATCTTGCGGAACCCGCCTGTTGAGACAGGGATTCGATCATCGGCTCCAGCCTGCTGTCGTATTTTACTTTGAAAGAAGAGGCTCTGGCACGTCCTTCGCAAACAGTGTCGGCAAGAGCGTCAACCCCTTCGGAAGTCCTTGCGGATACGGGAATTACGGGAACGTCCAATAATTTTTCCAAGGCTTCGAAATCCGTATCGAATTTTTTCTTGGCCTCATCTATTTTGTTTACAGCCAGAATCATGGGTACGCCGAGTTCTATGACTTCAAAACAAAGAACGAGGCTGCTTTGAAGATTGGCCGCATCGGCTATGACAATGACGGAATCGATTTCGGGATTCTTTACCATTTCGAGAACGACTTTTTCGTCTTCTGAATTTCCGGACATTCCGTAAGTTCCGGGCAGGTCGTAAACGCGGACCTTGTTGCCCTTTCTCATGATTACGGCTTCTTCGAACTCAACGGTGGTGCCGGGATAGTTCGAAGATATTACGCCGACACCCGTCAATCGGGTGAAAAGCGATGACTTTCCAACATTGGGTTGCCCTACCAGGGCAGTGGTAAACATTCCGTCCTGCATTATTCATCACTCTTGTCAACGAATACCGATTCTGCCGTTTCGGAATCCAACGCAAAGGTGGCGTTGCCCACGCTTACCACCTTCGGACCCGCTTTGGAGATGTTGCTGTCCATACAGATCTCTCTTCCGGGCACGAATCCCATGGAAATCAATCTCTTGATAACTGCGGGCACAGTGCTTCTCAGATGTGATATTATCCCGATTTCCCCGGATATCATATCACTTAATTTTGTATCGATGCGACATCCTTCCTTGTGAGGATCGTAATCTTCGCACTGTTTGCAATCCTCATTGTCAGGGGAACCGATTATGCGGCAGATCCTTTGAGCCGATTCGTCGGAAATCGCATGTTCCATCTTATGAGCTTCTTCATGTGCGGTAACCGGATCCACATCCAACACTTCTGTCAGGAATCTCTCCATCAAATCGTGTTTTCTGCGAATCTGTCTTGCGTATTCCAATCCCGTTTCGGTCAGTTCGGCACCTACGTACCTGGTATATTTCACATAACCTTCGTTGGAAAGAACTTTGATCATCTCGGATACGCTGGCAGGTGATACATTCAGCCGCTCGGCCAATTCCTGATTTTTGACCTTTCCTTCGCCATTGGTCAAACGTAAAATTTCGATAAGGTAGTCCTCACGGCTTCCTGACGTCATTGATTACGTGATGGCAATCCCGTTATATATTTAGCCCTTCCTAAATCAGAATTTATGTCTTCTCCAGCCTCTTTATTGTATCCGTAAGACTGTTCGGTTCGGCCGATTGTTAATTTGAGACGCCGATCCGGTATTGAAGGCCTTCCTTGACTCCGTAAGTTCCGTTCGTATGTTTCCGTGAAGACGGCTTGTGAAGAATATATGAAAAATAAGCCCGTGCAATGCACGGGCAAAGATGTTTGACTGTTATACTCAAGGTACAAGCTTGTGGTACGCGTAAGCCTTCTCGCCTTCGTTAAAACAGAATTTGATTGTTTCGAAGTCTTTCTTGAAAACTTTCACGTCTTCCTTGACTTTGGCGGGGTCTTCGCCCTTGACCACACGTGCGATAAACTGAGCGACTTCTTTCATTTCGCTTTCCTTCATGCCGAGACGGGTCATTTCCTGGGCACCGAACCTCAGTCCGGAAGGGCGTATCGCGCTGGTGTCTCTGGGAAGCATGTTCTTGTTGCAGATTATGTTCGCATCCTCGAGCCACTGGGCACAATCTTTTCCACCGCCGAATTCCGAAACATCCACGGCGATTGCGTGAGATCTCGTGAATCCCAAATCAGGACACAGAACCGGAACTCCGAGTTCGTACAGGGACTCACCGAGCTGGCGGGCGTTTTTGCAGGTCTGCGCGGCATAATCCTTGGCAAAGACTTCCATCTCCGCAAGAGTGACTGCGAGAGATGCCATCGCGTGAAGATGATGGCTTGAAGTAACGCCGGGGAAAACAGCTTTCTGCAGTTGCTTTTCCTGTTCTTCGGTAAGGTTGGCGCCCAAAAGCATTCCGTGGTTGGGGCCGGGGAATGTTTTGTGGGTGGAGGATGAAATAATGTTCACGCCTTCTCTCAAAGGGTCGTGGAACTGTCCGCCGGCAATCAGACCGAGAACGTGAGCACAGTCTTCCCAAACAAGACAGTCTATTTCGTTGAAAGTATCCTGCAGTTCCTTCAAAGGCGGAGGGAACAGGAAGACCGAAAGACCGAACTGTGCGACCTTGGGCTTTACTTCTTTCAGAAGTTTTATGGTTCCGTCCACGTCGATGTTCATGTCCTCTTCGTTGAAGGGGTAGTTGACGGATTTCACGGCCCTCTGGCCGAAGGCTCCGAATTCACAGGTGGAAATGTGTGCGCCCTGAGCAAGAGCACAGGTGGTGATGGTGTCGCCGGGTTCCGCGAAGGCAAACAGAACGGCCATGTTCGCGACGGTTCCCGAGATGGGTCTTACGTCGGCGAAATCCGCTTTGAACAGATCTTTGGCGATTTCTGTCGCTTTGACTTCGACTTTGTCCACGAATATATTTCCCTGGTAGTATCTCTTGCCGGGAAGTCCTTCCGCGTATCTGTCGGCGAAATCCGAAATCATCACTTCTTTGGCCAAAGGGCTCATGAGGTTTTCGGAAGCTATCATAGGGATTGATTCTTCGAACCATTTGTTGTGGTTCATCACCTGCTCTCTGATGTATTTTGCATCATCCAAGGTCATGTTATCGGACGTCGTTAATACGTACGCCGTAAAAAGGATATGGTCAGACGGACATGTCCGCACGGTCACGGACTTCCCTGAGAGGCTGATCGGTGACGGGATCCGTACCGCTGAGATCCGCAAGGAAAATGGACACGATATCTCCGAGAATTATGCATTTTAAATTTTTCTCAAGATTGGAAGAACCGTCCACGTGATGGGTGATGATACTCAATCTTTTGTCGGAAAGAATGCCTATGGTCGTATCGGTCATACTTTTGACCATTTTGGAAGCATCGTCATCATACAAAATGACGGGAATGAAATTCATGTTGTTTGTGCTGTCATCGGTCCATCCCACAATTTCGTTGTGGTTGAATTCCGGAATGGAGCCGCTGAAAGAAATGTTCTTTGAATTTTCGTTGATTTGATTCTTCCATCTCAAAGCGGAAGACCTCATATTCGACAAACCGTAAATCACCGGAATCTTGTCAACCAATTTGATTGAAATCAGTCTCGCGATCAAACACTGACTCTCAAGCATCTCATCCCTTTCTTTCTTCAGAATGGGGATGATTCTTTCCAATTCGGTGACTGTTTCTCCGATGCCCATCCGTTTGAGAACTGATGCCAATAC
>CAZPQO010000079.1:0-4419 GCA_964588745.1 uncultured Methanomassiliicoccales archaeon
GCTCTTCCCTTACATACATATGGATACCCAGCAGTGTCATCGATATAGTGGGAAGTACCTTTTCCAGCTGCCATCAACTGACCGAGATAGAGGTAAGCAGAGACAATCCCGTTTACGGTTCTGTGGACGGTATACTGTACAAGGACAACATGGAAACGCTGTTCATGGCTCCCCCCGGCAAAGGCGGTCACATAACAATACCGGACGGCGTGAAAACGATTTACGGCAGCGCTTTCTACGTGAACCATGTCCTGACGGGAGTCACATTCCCCGATTCTCTGACCGCTATCAATTCAAGCGCTTTTTGGAAGTGCACTGCTTTGACGGATGTGATCATACCCGCTAACGTCACCGAAATAGGAAATTATGCTTTCGGTGATTGTGGTTTATTGGAGTACATAATTTTCCTCGGAAACGGTATGGAACAAAGTTACGGCCCAATCCCCGTTGATAAAACAATATACTATCTGGAAGGGAACACCGGCTTTGAATCCTGGAGAAATACGCACAAAATCCCCGTATCATCTCCCGACAATGTGACCGTCGCCTATTTTTACAACAATTCTTCCGAATTGAAGTTCAGCTGGAATTATCCCGCCAACCACGTCAGAGCGATTACCTCTTACACACTCTCGTACCGCGAAGCGGGAACCGACGACCCCTTCCGATATATTGATATTTTCAGCAATATGGGCACCTCGATAGCAGGTTTGAAATCAGGCACGGATTATGAACTGAGAATAATTTCCGAAAACTTTGCGGGAACGTCCGAGAGTATTCTCTCCACAAAAACTCTCAGGATTTATTCTGTGAATTTCGATGCCAACGGAGGCGACGGAGCGCCGCCGTCCGCAATATATGCGGATGAAGGCACGACTATGTCACTCCCCGATGCGGAAGATCTGCATATGACGGGACACACCTTCACGGGTTGGTCATTGTCCCCGTCAGGTTCCGTATTGAGCAACAACGTGCTTGTTGCGAACAATGACGCTGTATTGTACGCAATATGGAAAACCAATCAGTACATAATATATTTCGAAACTTCCGGCGGCACTCTTATTCCGTCGGTACAGCAGTATTACGGCATGCCCGTGGATGTTCCGGAGAATCCCGTCAGGGAAGGTCATACCTTCATCGACTGGAACACAATCATTCCGGAAATCATGCCTGCCGAAAATCTCAATATAAGTGCGATATGGGAGGTCAACCTGTATCGTATTACGTGGATTGTGGATGATGTGAAACTCGATATCGATATCGAATACGGTTCACGCATCAATATTCCGAGATTCGACGGTAAAGAAGGCCACACATTCATTGGTTGGGATATGGAAATACCGGAAGCCATGCCTGCCAATGATTTGACGATAAAGGCAAACTGGTCAGTCAATACATACGAATTGATTTGGATTGTCGACGAAGTTCACTCCGTTAACTATTATCGTTACGGATATGAAATCGACAAACCGGAAAATCCCGTCAAAGAAGGTTACACTTTCATCGACTGGGATACGGAAATGCCGGGATACATGCCGGCATACGATTTCACAATCACTGCATTGTGGGAAATCAATCAATATGCCGTGACTTTTGTTTTCGGCAACGGCGAGGACAATTTCACAGTGATTCGGGATTACGGCACGAACATATCGGTTCCTGAAAATCCGACTCGGGAAGGCCATACATTCTCCGGTTGGGATCGACCGATACCGAGCACGGTACCGTCCGAGAATTTGGAAATTGCGGCGGTATGGGTTACAAACGCTTATTGTATTGTCTGGATAGTCGACGGCTCTGAAACCGAACAGGAAT
The DNA here is from genome assembly GCA_964588745.1 of uncultured Methanomassiliicoccales archaeon. Lineage (GTDB taxonomy): Archaea > Thermoplasmatota > Thermoplasmata > Methanomassiliicoccales > Methanomethylophilaceae > VadinCA11. The sequence goes on from CAZPQO010000079.1 coordinate 1,816, forward strand.
ACCTTTACGGAAATCCTGTGTTCCCTGTAGAAGATCCCGTCAAGGAAGGCCACACGTTCGTCGGCTGGGATTCCGACATACCCGCAACGATGCCCGCAACAGATATCGTTTTGACGGCCGAGTGGTCCGTCAACATATATTCTCTGACATGGGTGACCGACAACGAAGTTTTCATTGACGGATACGGGTTCGGAACCGAAGTCGTTCGAAGAAACGACCCCTTCAAGGAAGGTCACACCTTCATGGGATGGGATTCCGACATACCGGAAACCATGCCGGCAGAAGACGTGATTGTAACCGCAACATGGTCCGTCAACACATATTTCATGACCTGGAATGTCGACGGTGAAAAGTCTGTTGAGGAATACGATTACGGAGGGGAAGTGATTCCGATAGAGGATCCTGTCAAGGAAGGCTACACTTTCAATGGTTGGAGCAATGAAATTCCGGAAATCATGCCTTCGGAAGATATCTCTTTACAGGCTCTTTGGATCGTAAACGTGTACGGAGTTTCTTGGAACATCGGCGATACGGTGTTCGAGGTCGATGCCGAATACGGTTCGCGGATAACCGTTCCGAGAATAATGCAGAGAGAAGGTCACGAGTTTCTGGGATGGGATACCTATATTCCCGAAACAATGCCCGCCTATAATCTGGAAATCAATGCTTTGTGGCAGGTATGCGAATATGTCGTAACCTGGATTGCGGATGATGCGCAGATTGAGGATATGTGCGGATTCGGAGACAGGATAATCATCCCGGAAGACCCTGTCAAAGAAGGTTATTCTTTTGTAGGCTGGGATGCCGACGTTCCGGGTCTTATGCCTTCGGAAGATCTGAAGATAACCGCATTGTGGGAAATCAATCAATACACCGTGACTTTAATTTTTGACAACGGTGAAGATAACGTTTCCATCACTCAGGATTACGGTTCTGCAATACCAATCCCTAAAACCCCCGTCAAAGAAGGTCACACATTCACGGGATGGGACGCGGACATACCGGAAACCATGCATGCTAAAAACCTGAATGTAACGGCACTATGGACAATCAACCAATATGCCGTGACTTTCGTTTTCTGCAACGGTGAAGACAATGTCGTCATCAATCAGAATTACGGCACGGAAATACCGATTATCGAAGATCCGGCCAAAGAAGGTCACACCTTCGAAGGATGGGATGCGGACATACCGGAAACCATGCCCGCGGAATATCTCGTAATCCGTGCCGTTTGGAGTCTGAACACATACACGGTTTATTGGAACATCGACGGCACCGTATTCGAAACAAATGCGGATTTCGGTTCCAAGATTTCGGTTCCCAAAATCATCAATAAGGAAAACCATGAATTTTCGGGATGGAACGTCGAGATTCCCGAGTTCATGCCTGCCGCCAATCTGACGGTAACCGCATTGTGGTCCGCCGATGTGTATATGATCACATGGATTGTCGACGGTATTCAAACCGTTGAAGAGTATGGGTTCGGTTCTGAAATTATTCATGTTGAGGTTCCGGCAAAAGAGGGGCATGTGTTCGCAGGCTGGGATATCATCGTTCCAAGGACGATGCCGGCCGAAGATCTGACCGTAACCGCCACATGGATTCCCGATGTGTATTCCATAACTTGGATTGACGGAGACGTTTGCATAATTGCAGAATACAAATTCGGTTCCGAAATAATCTCCCCCTACTCTCCCGTCAGAGAAGGATACACGTTTAACGGCTGGGATTGTGAAATTCCTGCAATTATGCCCGCCGAAAATTTGGAAACCAGAGCAATGTGGAAAGTGAACGCATATTCTGTATTTTGGATTTTCAACGATCGCGTTGTTGAAGAAAAATACGAATACGGTTCAGAAATATTGCAAAGGGGTAACGCTGCCAGAGAAGGATATACATTCGAAGGGTGGAGCCGGGATATACCGATTACCATGCCTGCGGAAAACATCGTTTTATCCGGAATCTGGTCTTTGAATACTTATTCTGTAACGTGGATCGTGGACGGTGTTCCGATAACGGAGGAATATAAATACGGCAGGGAAATCCTGAAAGTTGCCGAACCTGTCAGGGAAGGACATACTTTCGAAGGGTGGAATTCGGACATTCCGACCACAATGCCTGCGGATAATCTTGAATTTGTGGCATTATGGAACATCAATCTGTACAGAATAACGTGGATTATCGACGATGTGAATTTCGATGTTTTCGTCAGATACGGATCTGAAATCCATATTCCCGATGTCGCTGATCAAAACAGCAGTGTATTTTCCGGATGGGATGCAGACATACCTGAAACCATGCCCGCAGAGGATTTGGTCATAACCGCATTATGGTCAGCCAACACATATTCTTTGACATGGATTATTGATGATATTGTCGTCATCGAGAATTATGAATTCGGTTCCGAAATCATTCGTATCGACAATCCTTCGAAAATCGGATATGTATTCACGGGATGGGATACCGTCGTTCCCGAAACAATGCTTGCCGAGAATTTGGAAATCAGAGCCGTATGGGAACTAAACACATACTCTTTGACTTGGGTTATTGACGACACCGTCATTGTCGAGGATTATGAATACGGGTCCGAAATCATTCTCGTTG
>CAZPQO010000080.1:0-4391 GCA_964588745.1 uncultured Methanomassiliicoccales archaeon
TGCTGAGGGCAGACGGACTTACCGACGAAGATTTTGAAAAACCGTTCATAGGAATCGCAAATTCCTGGAACGAAGTTGTCCCCGGACATATACATCTGAATGAATTGGTCGAAGCCGTCAAAGAAGGAATCATCGAAGCCGGCGGAAAGCCCTTCACATTCGGAGTTCCCGCTCTGTGCGACGGAATTGCCATGGGGCACAACGGGATGAGATTTTCTCTGATATCCCGCGAAGTCATCTCCGATTGCTGCGAAGTAATGGTCGAAGGTCACGCTTTCGACGCATGGGTCGGAGTCACGAACTGTGACAAAGTAACTCCCGGTATGCTTATGGCCGCGGGAAGAATGAACGTTCCCGCCATTATGTTGACCGGCGGTGCCATGGAAGTCGGAAAAGACGGTGACGAGGACTTGGATCTTCAGTCCGTCTTCGAAGCTTTGGGCGAGTATTCCGCAGGGAAGGTTGATGAAGATTACGTCATGAACATCGAATGCAAAGCCTGCCCCGGCAGGGGAAGCTGTTCCGGTCTCTTCACCGCAAACACAATGGCCTGCCTTACCGAAACCATGGGATTGAGTCTGACCGGTTGTGCCACCTCCATTGCCACAGACAAAAAGAAACTGGGGATTGCCAAAGAAACCGGTCGCAGAATCGTGGAACTCGCAAAGAAGAACATCAAACCCCGCGACATCGTGAACGGAGCATCCTTCAGAAACGCCATAAGAGTCGACATGGCCATCGGAGGATCCACAAACACCGCACTCCACATACCCGCGATATCCAAAGATTTCGGAACGCCGGTGACTCTGGACGATTTCGATGAAATATCCCGTCAGGTTCCTCATATCACAAGTCTCAGACCCGCCGGACCTTACAGCATTGCGGATTTGGATGCCGCCGGAGGCATTCCCGCGGTTCTCAACAGACTTGCGGACGTGTTGGAAAACGCACCGACGGTCAACGGAACCGACATCAAAGAAATCGCGACATCCTCAAAAGTTCTCGATGAGGAAATCATCCGTTCTCCTGAAAATCCGTTCCACAAGCAGGGGGGAATCGCTGTGTTGAAAGGCAATCTGGCTCCCGAAGGTTCGGTCATAAAGCAGGCCGCCGTAAGTTCGGAAATGATGAAGTTCTCCGGAACCGCCAAAGTGTTCGACAGCGAAGACGAAGCCACCGATGCGATAGTGTCCGGCGCGATAGTGTCCGGCGATGTCGTGGTCATAAGATATGAAGGTCCCAAAGGGGCTCCCGGAATGCCGGAAATGCTTTCCCCCACAAGTCTGATCATAGGCAGAGGATTGGGAGATTCGGTTGCTCTGATTACGGACGGAAGATTTTCCGGAGCTTCCAGAGGAGGTGCGATCGGTCACGTTTCGCCGGAAGCGTATGAGGGTGGCCCCATAGCCGCGGTCCTCGACGGGGACATAATCGACATCGACATTCCCGCAAGGACTTTGAATGTAAGACTGTCAGACGATGAAATAAAAGCCCGCCTCGCAAAGGTCAAAAGAATCGAAAGAGAAGTCACGGGCGTCCAAAAGAAATACAGAAAACTTGTTTCCAACGGAGCCAACGGTGCATATTTGGAGTAATGCGTTCGTATGAGTTATTTTAAAGTGGATGAAACCGGGAAAACCCGTGACGGGTATTACGCATTACCGAAAAGATCCATGGGTTCCATGTACGTGAAGAGTCTGATTCTTCTCGTGATACTGGCGGCTGTGGCCGTAATGTCCGACCGGTTTCTGGCAACAGAAGACATTATAGGGGCGTGGATAATCGCCCTGTTTTCAATTTATGTTTTGATTGCCGTATATTTGCTGATATGGCCGGCCGTATACTTTGCACGTTACAGATACCGTATCAGTGAAGACAGAATCGATATCCGCAGAGGTGTTTTCGTGATAAGGCACACGGTAGTGCCCATCGAAAGAATCCACCAGTTGGAAGTTGCTCTCGGCCCCGTAAACAATCTTTTCAGATTGGCGAACGTGACAATCACTACCGCCGGGGGCATTGCCGCCATACAGTATTTGGATCGGGAAGTGGCGGCCGAAATCGCCGACAGTCTCAACGAATATATCACGGATATCATCAGGAGCAGGGAATGATAAAGGGTGAGAACGCCGTCATAGACCGACCGGTTCTTCAGGAAGGAATTGCTCCCGACGAGGAATTCCGACAGCATCCCATAAAGGTTGTCGAAGAGGTATTGACTGCGGCCTCAATCGTATTTTTCATATCCCTGACTTTGTTTTTCTCTCTGTCGGACGCCGAATCGGGAATGGGGGATTACGCATATCCGATTTCTTTCGGAATATTTCTTGCCATTACTGCTTCGGCATTGTGGATATCGTTCTGGCGTTGGAGAAACACCGTTATCAGGTTCAAAGAAACGGAAGTGACGGTATTCCGCGATACGGTATTCAAAAAAGAAGTACGAATTTCTTACACGAAGATAGCATCAACCAACGTCAACAGAGGCATCATCAACCGTATGACCGGCACGTCAAAATTGATGATCAACATAAACAGCAGTGTCAACGCCATGATGCCGGAGCTGACGTTGACGTTCGATGCGTACCTGACCGACAGAATACGCAAAGATCTGGCGACAAAAATGCATAACCCGGAATTCGTTGCAACGGATTCGGAAATGCCCTCTATGTTGAGCATCACCGGGAAAGACATAATCCTTCACAGTATTCTTTCGCAGCCCACCGCATCTTCGATTTTTGGAATAGTGATGTTCCTGATAGCCGTTTACGAGATTCTCATTTTTTCCGAAAGTTCCGTTGCGGGAATCACCGCCCTGATGATGTTCCTGATGACTTATGCAATGCCTGTGGTAATGATGTTTTTCCATTACTACAACTACAGGATTTACAAATCCGGCGATACGATATACATCAGCCACGGGTTTATCAGAACCTTCCACAAATCGTTCAAAACCGCAAGAATAAATGCTGTGCGTCTGAGGAGTCCCCTGATACCCAGACTCTTCGGCAGATACATGCTTGACGCAGAAGTCGTGGGGCTGGTCGCGGGAGGAGAAGGAGGCAGTTCCGGAGCCGCACCGTTATTGTGTCCGATGAAAGACCGGGCAACAATCGATAACATAATGAAAATTCTCACTCCTGATTTTGTTTTCACCGATGAAACTGTTTTGCAACCGAAAAAAGCCACCGTACCCATATTCACACGCGCGGGGATATGGTCTGCAGTCACCGTAGGGATAATGTACGTCATTTATGATTTTGTAACATCGGCATACATCCAATCCGGTGTCGATTCGGGCAGTCTTTCCTTATATTTAATCGGAATCGCGACCTTGGTAGTGATAGGCTTGATTTTCTACGGGATTCGGTCTTTGAAAGTAATCTCTTTCGGTAAAGGGGAAGAACTGTTTACCTTCGTGACCGGAGTTGTGGACCGTAAAGAAGTCACTGTGAAATATGACAAAGTTCAGATGGCAACAACTTCCGAAGGCCCTTTGTCCAAACCTTTCGGTTTGGCGAGAGGAAACGTAAATCTGTTGTCTTCCGTAGGTTCTCAGAGCATAATGTCAGGATATTTCTTTTCCGATGATTTGAAAGAAATTTCCGAAGAGGTCATAGCCAGAATCAGTGACCGCAGATACGATTACAGGAAATATATGTAATCATTCCTGTATTTTTTTGGACCAGGCCATCAACAGTACGGCAAGTTCTTCCGCAAAGTCCGGGTCAATCCCCTCTTCTTCTGCGAAAGTTCTGTATTGGGATATCACGGCGTCTTCCACATCTTTGTTCAGAACCGGGGTTTCCGATTCCTTTTTCACCTTTCCTATCTCGGAAGCTATATGCATTCTTTCGGAAACCGAAGCAAGTATTTTCTTGTCGGTGAACGCTATTTTTTCTCTCAATTCTGTAAGATTCATCAATAACCTCTCCTTATTTGATCTGCAATCACCAATGCGGTCATGGATTCAACCACCACCGCAACCCTCGGCACAATGCAGGGGTCGTGTCTTCCCGTAATCCGTATATCAACGGTTTCATCGGTTCTGAGATCCACAGTGCTCTGAATCCTCGATATGGACGGCGTGGGTTTGAAAGCGCATCTGAATATCAAAGGAGATCCGTTACTCATTCCTCCCACGAGCCCTCCGAGATTGTTCGTCAGGGTTTTCACTCCGTTCTTATAGTGATACTGGTCGTTGCTTTCCGAACCCCTCATTTCCGTCAGGGCAAAACCCTTTCCGAATTCGATTCCTTTGCAGGCGGGAATGCTAAACATCGCTCTCGCGATTTCAGAATCGAGGGATTCGAATCTTATGCCTCCGAATCCGATGGGCAATCCGGTGATCATGCATTCCGTCACGCCCCCTACGCTGTCGCCCATTTCCG
>CAZPQO010000081.1:0-4387 GCA_964588745.1 uncultured Methanomassiliicoccales archaeon
TCTGCCATGTCGTCAATGGTGAATTTCCCGTCATAAACGGTATCTCCGGAACCTCTGTTGTCCACGGCAATCAAGCTGAAATCCGACGAAAGTGCGGGAACAAGGGAATTCCAGAACTCTTTATCCGCTCCGAATCCGGTGATGAGAACCAAAGGTTCTCCAAAACCTTTTACGGAATAGGATAATTTACCGTTCCTGATGCTCACGAAAGGCATGTCTGCCCGATGGGTATCCGCATACTAATATCTGACCGGGCAAAGAGAGTTTATTAAAATCCTATTGCCATCACGGGTCGAGGAAACAGAGATAACATGAAAGTCACAGGATTCAACTGCAGCCCCCGCAAAGACGGAAACACAGCGAGAATGATCAAAACAGTGTTGGCCGTTCTGGAAGATCACGGAATAGAAACCGAATTCGTTCAGGTGGGAGGCGTGGACATGCGCCCCTGCCGTGCATGCAGGAAATGTAAAGAAAATCTTGACGGCAAATGCATCATGAACGACGATCCGCTGAACGAATTCTCGGCCAAGATGGTCGCTTCTGACGGAATAATCATCGGATCTCCCACCTACTTTGCCGATCTCACTCCCGAAACCAAAATTCTGATTGACCGTGTGGGTTACTCCTGCGGAACCAAAGAAGGCAACCCGCTGAAGAGAAAAGTCGGAGCCGCGGTGTCCGTTGCGAGAAGAGCCGGCTCGACCAGAGTATTCAACAGTATCAACCAATTCTTCCTGATAAAGGAAATGATTGTACCCGGTTCCACTTACTGGAACATGAGCCTCTCCGGTGCGCCGGGGGAGTTCGATGAAGACGAAGAAGGTATCGGCACCATGAAAGCACTGGGAGAAAACATGGCTTGGTTGCTCAAAAAGCTGGAATGAAGATGGCAATGCAAAAGAAAATTCTGATGGTTGTGATGGATGGTCTCGGTGACCGCAGCAACAAAGAAATCGGAGGAAAAACTCCGTTGCAGGCAGTGGATACACCCAACTTTGATTGGTTTGTCAAAAACGGAATGTCCGGAATCTGTGATGTGGTCGCTCCCGGAACGAAACCGGGAAGCGACACCGCCCACCTGTCCATTCTCGGATACGATCCCAGAGAAGTGTACACGGGGAGAGGTCCTTTCGAAGCCGCCGGAATCGGAGTTATCGGACAGAGAGGGGATGTTGCGTTCAGATGCAACTTTGCCACCTCGGATGACAATTTCATGATATCCGACAGACGCGCCGGAAGAATCAAAGAACCCGACACAACGGAACTCATCGAGGCGTTGCAGGGCATCGAAATCGACGGCGTGGAAGTGATAGTCGGCAAAGGTACCGAACACAGAGCCGCTTTGCTTCTCAGAGGTCCCGGACTGTCTCCCGAAGTCACGGATGCGGATCCGGAATGTTTCGGAACGGTGTTGGAGTCCGTTGGAAAAGTCCCCGAAGCCCAGTTCACGGCGGATATCGTCAACAAATTCGTAAAAATGTCCTACGATATCCTGAAAGACCATCCCGTCAACAAAAAAAGAAAGGCCGAAGGGCTTCTTCCCGGAAACATACTGTTGCCGAGAGGTGCCGGTTCGTTCCCTGAAATCGATCCCTTCCCTGAAATTCACGGTATAAAATCCGCCTGCGTGGCGGGAGTGGGAATGATAAAAGGAATCTGCGGAGTCTGTGGATTGGATGTTCTCGATTTGCCCGAAGGATGCACCGGAGGTGCCGATTCGGATTTCGTTCTGAAAGCCAAAACGGCCTTGGAAGCTTTGGAAGAATACGATTTCATTCTGATGAACTGCAAGGCCCCGGATGTCTGCGGACATGACGGGGACGTTGAGCTTAAATGCGAAGTCGTCAAAAGATTGGATGAGATGGCGGGCTACATCAGAGAAAACATGCCCGAGAACCTTGTTCTGGTCTTTACCGCGGATCACAGCACCCCCTGCACGGTCAAAGATCACAGCGCAGATCCGGTACCCATAACCGTCTACTCCGACGACGTTGTCGTTGATGATGCGGTGAAGTACAGCGAATCGGGATGTGCCGCAGGTTCAATGGGACGGATAAAGGGATTCGATATCGTTCCCATCTGCATGGATCTCGCCAACAGGAACGAAAAATACGGAGCCTGATTTCAGAAGATTTCCAGAGTGTAAACTGCGGTGAAATAAGGCGCCGTCAACTCTCTGGTACATGCCGATACGGGCGTCCCCGCTCCGGATCCCAAGGAGAACGTATTGCCGCCCTGTTCAACCGTCAGTCTGTACGAATCGTTCCTCATGAAATGGGAATCGAGAATGCCTGTGACTTCCCTGTCGGTTCCGCAATCGGCGTACATGGAATAGACCAATCCTTTGTAAATTTTCATACCGACGGGTCCGTCTCCGATGTCTGCCACGGTATCCGAATCCAGCAGTATATCCAAGATTTCCGACGCGTTCTGAACTTCCGGGCCGTCCTTCTCAACACCCATCGTGCAGATAACGGTGAACGCCAACGTAATCAGAACGATGAACACCATTGCATCCGCAATGGCCGTCAGTCCTTTGCGGTTCATCGGCTCCATACTTTAATCTCCCCTCTGACAAGTATTTTCCCTCCATCTTTGATGACGGAACACAGAGCTCTTTCGGTGGAAACGTTGCCGTGTTCGTTGCCGGCGGTGAAATTCAATTCGCCTCCGACAACGGGATTTCCGTCTTTGTCGGATACCGGGATAAACGAAACAGAAATTCCGTTTATTCCGGTTCTCATCAAAATTATCTCAAGTTCCTCATCCAGATCTCCGCGGATTTCATTGTCAGACACATACAGCAATTCGGCCATTTCATGTATATCCGGATAGTATGTACGGAAATCGCTTTCGAAAATTCTCGGTCCCGCGGCGCCGATAAAGGCTGCCAACACTACGGTTACCGCCATCGCGGCCACCATCGCCTCCATGAACCCTATGTCGCCTCTGTTGTTCCGCATGACGTAATATGATTCGGTCACTGCGAAATATAAAGGACAATCTACAGTTAGATTATATCACGCCGCGGTTGTAATGTCCCGTGGTGACGGAACCGCACATTTCGACAATTCTCTTCTTTTTCGAACCGTCGCGTTTTGCAAAAGCTTCCGCAACGATTTTTGCCAAAGGTTCGGGACGTTTTCTCAAATCAATGCCGAAAGAATCGAATCCCATCGATTGCAACTCGTCCAAATAATCAAAAAGAATCAGGTCGGCGGAATTCAATATTCTGAACGTGCCGTCATCATCCCCGTAAACGGGGAATTTGAATCCTTTGTGGTCTTCAAGCATCCCCTTGCTCATTCCCGGATCTCTGGTGTGCATCAATTCCTGACGTCCGAAAACCATAATTTCCAGCCGGCCGGGATAGTATTCCGTAACCTGTCTGATTTCATCCCTGTTGAGTTCCGGGGACAAGGTTGTCTGATACATCGCATTGGGATAGAAAGAATTGAACATGTTCACGTTCTGATTCCCGTAAACTCTGTGGGAATCCCTGTTTGCGTGCATCTGACCGACGGTGTTCACCATCACCGATGAGGGGGCCGCAATGTCGGAAGGATCGAATCTCGGAAGAATCGTGACAAACTCGGTGCCGGATGCTTTGCATATCTCTTCCGCTTCCTTCAAGTTGTCGCCCGTTTCAAAATAGATTCTGTCGGCGTACTTCAAAACCGCTTCCAGGTTTCTTATCGAACTGATGTAAAAGGAAATATCGGGCGCATCCGTGTTTCTGACCGCCCGGTTCATTTGGAATTTTTTAGATTTCTTTCGTTTGGTGTTTCCAGTAAATACCGGAACCGAGCCGATACTGTTCTTTATGGTATCAATTCTCGGATCGTAGGTTCTGTACACATCGTATTTCCCGTCAGGAATGCTGAATGGGGCCGTGACTTTGACAGTGTCGCTGATTCTGAACCCTCCCACTTTCACATCCCCTCTGAACAAAGATATTCCGTCCCTGACGTTCAGCTTGTCGTTGACTTCCGACGGAAGGAAGGATTTGTTTTTGATTGTGACCGTTCCTAAACGGTATCCCCTGTTATCGGGAAACAATGACTGAACGGGGGAGATCACGCCTCCGAAATAACCTTCGGAAATCCCGCGGTTGAAAATCGTATGAAGCAACTTTGACACGGAGGCGATGTCTTCGTCGGGTTCGCCTCTTTCCTTCATGGAATAAACTTTGGATGCCAGATACGCGTAAGCGGGACTTCTCATCCGTCCTTCGATCTTGGCCGACACCACTCCTATTTCCTTGAGTTTTGGAATGTAATCCAAAGCGTACATGTCGGTGCAACTGAGAAGGAAACCGCTCTCGCCGTCTTTATGGTATTTCTTCCTGCAGGGTTGAGCGCACTGTCCTCTGTTGCCGCTTCTT
>CAZPQO010000082.1:0-4326 GCA_964588745.1 uncultured Methanomassiliicoccales archaeon
AATGGTGATTCCCGGTGTGGAATCCTATCTTGAAAGCATAGAAGTCGCCCCGTTGCTGGTCGCATTCGTGGTCGACGGACTTCTGGCGGGTGTGGGTGCGGTTCTCGGATTCCTTCCGCAGATGGCCGTGCTGTTCCTGTTGCTTGTGATTCTTGAAGATACCGGGTACATGGCGAGAATCGCCTTCATAATGGACCGTGTGTTCAGAAGGTTCGGTCTCTCCGGAAAGTCATTCATTCCTTTGCTGATAGGAACGGGATGCGGTGTTCCGGGAATCATGGCTTCCAGAACCATCGAAAGCGAAAGGGACAGAAGAATTACGGCTATGACGACAACCTTCGTTCCCTGTTCCGCAAAGTTGCCCATCATCGCGCTGATCGCCGGTGCATGGTTCGACAAGTCCGCGTTGATCGCGCTCGCATCCTATTTCATAGGAATACTTGCGGTGCTTATCTCCGGCATTATACTGAAGAAGTGGCCTTCACTGACGGGAACTCCGTCGGAGTTTATCATGGAATTGCCTCCGTACAGAACTCCCGGACCTGTTGCCGTCGTGAAGTCCGCTTTCGACAAGGTATGGTCTTTCGTGAAGAAAGCGGGTACCTTCATCATGCTGGCCTGCGGTATTATCTGGTTCCTTTCGGCTTTCGATTGGTCTCTTACGCTGGTGGATGACATCAACGATTCGATATTGGCCAACCTCGGAAACGCGGTAACGTGGATATTCGTGCCTCTGGGATGGGGTACCGAATGGCAGTTCACCGTGGGTACGATAACCGGACTTCTGGCTAAAGAGAACGTGATCGGAACTTTCGGAGTGTTGTTCGGATACGCGGACATAGCCGAAACCGGAGAGGATATCTGGGGCGTAATATCGTCCATGGTAGCGCCCATAGCGGGATTCTCCTTCTTGGTGTTCAACCTGCTGTGCGCTCCGTGTTTCGCGGCAATCGGTGCCATGAGGCGTGAACTGGGATCCTGGAAGGCCACCGGAGCGGCGGTTCTTTACCAGACGATGCTGGCTTACGCTGTGTCCATGACAATCTATCAGATAGGAAGTCTGTTGATCTACGGAACTTTCGGTCTCTGGACTGTAATATCCGTAATCACGGTCATTGTGATAGCCTACATACTGATCAGCAAGGATCCCTTCGGTCAATACCGAAAGGAAGCCAAGGAGGTTGCAATATGATTAATGCGGCAACAATAATCGTGGGGTTGGCGGTCGCGGCGTTTTTGATCGTGGCCGCTTACTTCACGATAAAGGATTTCAGAAAAGGCGGATGCGCCGGCTGCAAGAATCGTGACAAGTGCGGGAAACAGCGTTGAAAGCGTACAAAAAGGGGAGTAAAGAAGGCGTCTGTCCGAAACAGGACAGATTCAAACCTTCAATTCCCTTTTTTGACGGTATTCGTGTTTGGTCCCGTACACAAACCATAACCTCAAACTTTTTCCCATCTTTTTGTTTGTAATATAACTAATATACTTAGAAAATCATTGGGACTTCATGTCGAAGCGAATGACTAAAGAAAGTCTTGCGGAGAAAACCCGCGTTTACATCGATACGCATCCGAGCATCAAAGACTGTGTCGCCAAGGGATTGGTGAATTACTCGGCTTTGGCACGGAAAATCATGAAAGACATCGGTGTGGACAACGAAGAGGCCGTTATGATAGCCTGCCGCAGATACGCTTCGAAGCTCGGCAGATCTTCCAACCATGAAATGGAAATCCTCAGTGTCCTGAAAGACAGCAGACTGGAAATGCGTACCAAAACCTGCATAGTCACCGCAAAGAACGACTGGTCCGTGCTTCACAAGATGGACAATCTTTTCAAAGATCTGTGGAATGAGAAATCCATAATGCAGGTGGTTCAGTCCGCATCCGCGGTCACAATCATCGCCGACAAGATGCTGAAAGACAGAATCATGGACACGGTGGGAAGGTTCAACATAATCAAAGTAAGGGAAAATCTTGTGGAAATCGTCGTAAAGTCTCCCGAGAAGATTGTGGATACCACCGGCGTAATCGCATATCTGATAACCAATCTTTCCGACGCGGGAATCAACATAGAGGAAACCGTAAGCTGTTACACCGATACGATTTTCATTGTTGACGAAGGAGATATGATTGACGCGTATTCCGTGTTGACGAAGAGCATACAGTCCGCCGAAGAAACTTTCAACGAAGAATAATCATTCTTCGACGTTCAGCCCCGCGGCTCTCAGTTCGTTCATGAACCTGTACTTGTCTTTGGGGGAAATAACCACAGCGGAAGATGTGCCGAAGTTGATTCTCACAACGTCTCTGGACATTCCGTAATACAGTGCGTCATCGTCCCGTTCGGTATCCACGGATCTGATTCTTTCGAAGGCCACGACAAGGGGACCGTCGACGGAATCGATAAAAACCGAGTCCGAAGTTATCGTGTATCCTGTTTTTCTGTATACCGTGGCCGAAGCGATGAGGATGAAAATAAGAATTCCTGTAATCAATATGCACAATAACGTTCCGACCCACTCCGGACGAACCAGCACCCATGCTGAAATTACCAGTATCATAAGCATCGGAATCAGCCAGAACGAACCTCCGATTCGGCTTTTGTACACGGAATCAGTCATGGTAGTAAGAATGTGGCTGTCCTTTATATTGTTTGCATCCTCGCAATCGACGACTGCAGGATAAAAACAAAGGATTCATCCGTTGAGCATTTTGACGGTTCAGAGCAGGAAAAGTCGTAACATTGCAATATTGTTTGTTCAATCAGGAATACCGTTTTCCGCTTGTCGTCGGACTTGTGACGTCCGGTTGCGCATGACTCAATCACGGACCCAAACATCCTATCGGAACAACCCAAACTCCTTCACTTGTACGCGTTACGTAACCCGTCACCGTCAAAACCATCATGAACGATGGCGAAACAAGTCCGACGGATTCGGATAATTTCTTGATTTCATGCATATTGGAAATCGCTCTGTTCACGCCGTCCACACTCAGTTTTGACTCGATCATACCCCACCTTCCGTCTCTTAGCTGTATGATGGAATCAACTTCCAATCCCGTGGCATCCCGATAGTGGTATACTTTGCCGTCAATAAGCTGTGAGTATATTCTCAAATCCCTCACACAAAGGGATTCAAACATGAACCCCATCGTATTCAAATCGGACAATAATCTTTTCTCACTTAAAGATAAGGCGGCCACTGCGAGTGACGGGTCAGTAAAGTGTCTTTTTGGAGAAAGCCTTAATGAATCCCTTGAGCGAATGGACGGGCTCCATGCAGGCACATCTTCAATGATGTACAATCTTCTCAGTGCATCAGTGTAATTATCGATTGTCTTGGGAGAAATTGACTGTTGCAATGTTATCACATCATCAGAAATGGTTTTCATAGAAGCCATAGATGAAAGATTTCTGGAATAAGATTTCATCAATCTGTCCACTGCGCCCGAATCTTTCTTTTTTCCATCAACCCGAAACACGCCTATCCCTATTGTTGCATGATAATAATTCTCTACAAGGTCGGGAGCATATTCGGGAGCGATTCCTATACTTCGGAGCCATCCTCCCCTTGTGATCAGAAATGCAATATCTTCCAGCGTGTGTGGCGATTCACCCTCTTTTGCATAGTTACTGTCAAATAACTCTCGGATCGAAGCCGAACCGTCTGAATCTCCCGATTCGAAAAGTGACGTGGTTCTCATACGGACTTCCGTGATTTTTCCTACGCCGGAGTGTCTGAAACCGTCATCCTGCGGTACTGATGAACCCGTGAGAATAAATTGACCCATTTCTTCACGTTTGTCCACTTCGTTTCTTACGGCATCCCATAAGGAAGGAATAATCTGCCACTCATCGATCAGGCGGGGGACATCACCCTTCAAAACAGAAGAAGGATTGTTTCTTGCTTTGAATAACGCATTTTGATCCGTGGTGTCCTGAAGAAGTATCTTGCTTTTGGAAAGTTGTGCACCGGTGGTACTTTTTCCGCATCCTTTGGGTCCTGTTATAAGCACTGCCCCGGAAGAATTCAGTCTTCTGGATATGACCGAATCAAGGGTTCTGGGCATGTATTTCCTATGATTCACATACATATTAGGAGTTTTGATTATATATCATCTTCTAAAAGTAGTAATTAATTACTAAGAATAGTGGTAAAAATTTACTATTTTTAGTTTTAACCTGGGGGGCCTTGAAACAATAATAAATGACGCAATGATAAATCGGAATGTGATGAGCTTAATAATCAAAGACATTTTAAATTTATTATATGTGATTAATAATTTTAATAAACCAGGTTGATTAAATATAATAATAGAATCAACT
>CAZPQO010000083.1:0-4316 GCA_964588745.1 uncultured Methanomassiliicoccales archaeon
GGATTATCACCAGAAATATTATGGGTCCCGTCAGAATGGGCGACACTCTCATGCTCAGAGAGACTTCCAGAGAAGCCAGAAAACTCGGGTCGAGGTGATTACGGTGGTCGAGATAAGAAAATGTTCGTTCTGCGGCGCCGACATAGAACCCGGAACCGGCAAAATGTACGTCAAAAGAGACGGAACAATCCTGTATTTTGATGCCAACAAGTGCTACAAAAACATGATTGAACTCAAAAGGGTTCCCAGAAGAACCACATGGACTCAGAAAGCCATGGAAGAGAAAGTCGCACGCCTCAAGGTCGAAGGCAAACGTGCCGGCGAAGAAGAGGAATGATTCTTCATGTCCATGGAAAGAACTTACCTGATGATCAAGCCCGACGGAGTTCAGCGCGGACTCTGCGGAGCCATCGTTTCCAGGTTTGAGGACAAAGGACTCAAGATTGTCGGCATGAAGATGATGGTGATTCCCCGCGAAGTCGCGGAATCCCACTACGGTGAACACAAAGACAAAAAGTTTTTCGGTTCCCTCATCGATTACATCACATCGGGACCTGTTCTCGCAATGGTGCTCGAAGGAGACAACGCAGTCTCCGTGTGCAGGACACTCATGGGTCAGACAAACCCTCAGGAATCCGCCCCCGGCACAATCCGCGGTGATTTCTGCATGGTTACAGGCGTAAACATAATCCACGGATCCGATTCCGTCGAATCGGCCGAAAGGGAAATATCCATATTCTTCAAACCCGAAGAATTGGTTGAATACGTCAGAGACTCCGACAAGTGGATTTACGAGTAATCAAACATTTTCCATTCAAACTTTTTATCGACCGATGATAGGGAGCATGGGTTAATATGGGGATAAGGCAACCGGTGGTCAGCGTGTTGGGACACGTGGATCACGGAAAAACAAGACTTCTTGACAGAGTGCGCGGTACGACGGTGCAGTCCAGAGAAGCGGGAGCTATCACCCAGCATATCGGCGCAACGGAAGTGCCAATCGACCATATTTATCAGATGTGTTCGTCTATCATCGGCAAACAGAAATTCAATGTTCCCGGTTTGCTTTTCATCGATACTCCGGGACATCAGGCCTTTATGACTTTGCGCACCAGAGGAGGATCCCTTGCGGATCTTGCTGTTTTGGTCATAGACATAAGGGAAGGTCTGATGCCGCAGACAATCGAATCCATAAGGATTCTGAAACAGTTCAAGACTCCCTTTGTGATTGCGTTGAACAAGATTGATACCATTCAGGGTTGGATCAGCGAAGAAGGACGTCCTTTCGTCGTATCTGAAAAGGCTCAGCAGGAACGCACTCTGGAAATGTTCAACGAACGGTTCTATAACGTTGTTTCTCAGATGGCTCAGGAAGGCATAGCTTCCGACCGATATGACCGCATAGACGATTTCACCAGAACCGTGGCGTTGGTCCCCATAAGCGCGAAAGAAGGAGAAGGAATCCAGGATCTGATGCTCATCCTCATAGGATTGGCACAGAGATTCCTCGAATCCCGTTTAGAGAAGGGGGAAGGGCCCGGAAAAGGAACTATTCTCGAAATGAAAGAAGAACGGGGCTTGGGCAAAACACTGGACATAATTCTGCATTCCGGAACTCTGCGCAGAGGCGACACCGTTGCTTTGGGCACGAGAGGTGCGCCAACCGTCACAAAAATCAAAGCCATTCTCAAACCCAAACCTTTGGATGAAATACGGGATCCGAGAGACAGATTCGATTCGGTCAAAGAACTGAACGCCGCCGCAGGCGTCAAAATATCCTGTCAGAGCGTTGAAGGAGTGATAGCGGGCGCCCCGATAGTCGTGGTTGACGGTCCGGACGATCCGTTGATAGACACAATCAAAGAAGAATCCAGAATCAAAGTCGAAATCGGAGACATCGGTGTCACAATCAAAGCCGATGCCGTAGGATCCCTGGAAGCTTTGGCCTTCGAAGCGAACAAGGCGGGAATCCCGATACGCAAATACGGAATAGGCGAAATCACAAGAAGAGACATTGTGGAAGCAGCTTACGGAGAGCCGGAACACAGCGTCATCCTAGGATTCAATGTGGAAATGTCCAAAGATGCCGAATCGGAACATCACAATCAACCCATCAATGTATTCACAAACCCCATCGTTTACCAATTGATAGACGAATATATCCTTTGGAGAGACGAATCGAAGAAGAAGGCCGAAATCGACAAACGTGCCGAATTCTCATTCCCGGCAAAGGTATTGTTGCTTCCCAACTGCACTTTCAGAGTTAGTAAACCTGCTATCGTGGGCGTGAGGGTGTTGGCCGGAAGAATCCGTCCCGGCACAAAACTCATAACCTCTTCAGGCGGAGACGCGGGAAGGATAAGGAGCATTCATTCCGGCGAAGATTCGCTGAAGGAAGCATCCCAGGGGGAGGAAGTCGCCATCGGATTGGACGGAGTGACGGCGGGAAGACAAATCAACGAAGGCGACGAATTATACGTGGATCTGTTGGAATCATCCATCGCACAATTTTCTGAAATGGATTTGACCGGCGATGAGAAGGACACCATGGACGAGACGTTGGCAATAAAAAGAAAGGAGGACTTGTTTTGGGGGATGTGACGAAATACACCCCTGAGAATGTCCTCAGGGAAGACCCATACAATATGGCAGGGGGCATTTACGATTTTATTAAAGATTTGAACAATGCTATGGAAACGCCCATCGAATACGAGCAGGAATTCGACGATATCATAGTTTGTGGTATGGGCGGATCGGCTATAAGCGGGGACATATTGGCAGATTGTGTATATCCCTTTTCAGAATATCCTATCTCTGTTCAACGTTTTCCCGAACTTCCCGAATGGGTAAACGAAAGAACCCTGATAATCGTGGCCAGTTACTCGGGCAATACCAGAGAAACGTTGGCATTGTACGATGAAATCCATGAAAAAGGTTTCAAAATGGTTGTAATTGCGGCCGGAGGATTGATTTTAAAGAGAGCCGAATCCGACGGTTATTATGTTTTAAAAATGAAATCCGGAATTCAACCCAGATGTGCCACGGGATATTCTCTGGGTCTTATGTTCGCACTCATGGATTGTGTGGGGGGCACATCATTTAGAAATATTGTCAAACGACTCACTCCAAAATTGAATAAATTCAGGGATGAATTGGCAAGCAACCGGAGTGTGGCTTGGGAAGTCGCAAGAAGAATCAATGAACGCACCCCTATAATTTATTCAACGGTTGAATTGTCTTCTTCCGCTCTGAGATGGAAAACCCAGATTAATGAAAATTCAAAAATGATGGCCTTTTCGGGGCTGATGCCCGAATTCAATTACAATGATGTTTCCGGGTGGTCCGCAGGCTCTGTGAGAGAATCCTGTGTTCCTCTGTTCCTCTGTGAAGAGAATATGCCCAAAGTCAGGAAGAAGGCTATGTACGCCGCTATCGATGTTCTGAAGTCCTATGATTTGGAACCGATGGTTGTGAAAATACGCGGCCGTTCCGTTGTTGAAAAAGTACTCAGGGCGATAATGATCGGCGATTACGTATCATTATATCTGGCATATCTCAAGAGAGTGGATCCCAGCGAGGTTGCGTCCATCTCGGAACTTAAAGTACGTCTGGCAGATCTTCTGCCGTATTCTAAGGCAGGGTCCCGCAAGAAAAAATAATCTTCTGATATCGGAAAACAATCGCTCTTCCTTTATAGAAAGATATATAAGTCGGTTTTTAATAAGTCCGACCTACAGGTGTTCAAATGGTAGATTTTAAAACTATCGTCAATGACGTTAAGACCGGTAAATCCTACAATGTTGCCGTGTCAGGCCACCATGCGAACTCTTTGATTGGTAAAAATATCGGAGAGGTCGTAGATGGTATATTTGTAGGTCTCCCCGGTTACAAGCTCAAGATTACTGGCGGAAGTGACGGAAACGGCACTCCCATGAGAAAGGATCTTCCCGGCGGAGGAAGAAGAAAACTTCTTTTGACGGACGGACTCGGTTTCCACGAAGTGCGTCACGGAGAGAGAAGAAGAGTAGCCATCCGCGGAGCCACAATAACTGCCGATATTGTGCAGATAAACATGGCCATCGCGGAATACGGACCGAAATCCGTAGAGGAGTCCTTCGCGCCCGCTGAAGCTCCCGCGGAGAACTGATGAAGGTTCCAAAGCAACCCGAGGCCAACATCGGGATGATCGGCCACGTCGATCACGGAAAAACAACTCTCACCAGAGCGCTTTCCGGATTTTGGACCGACCGTCACTCCGAAGAAGTCAAGAGAGGTATCTCAATACGTCTCGGGTACGCGGATGCGGCGTTCTACAA
>CAZPQO010000084.1:0-4284 GCA_964588745.1 uncultured Methanomassiliicoccales archaeon
TTGGGCAACGGACGGATATTCATATACAGGGACAAAAGGCAGGTATCTCCCTCTCACAGTTCCGCGGGCAAAGTGACCCGCGGATTGGCGTTGATAACCACCGCCAAAAAAGGCGATTCCGTAACCGTGGTCACCGACCCGCCGAGAATACTCGCGGTGGGAATGACCCAGAGCGAAGGCGAAGAATATCTCAACGCCGCAGGAATCAAACAAATAAGAAAGGGGGACATGTCCGACGACGCCATAGTCGTGGAACAGACTCCCGAGCGCACCATGGATGCATTGATTGCGGGAAGCGTGGAAACCGTTGCCGTGCCACGTGACAGAATCTACAAAATAAAAATCACCGCCGAAGACGCGGCGACCGTCAGATTCTTCAGGAGAATCACCGGATTGGATCACAAATCGGTTGGTTCCATGAAAGTACAGTTCACCTTTGAAGGGGCTCAGATGATTACTTTCCACGGAGATGAAGAAAGAGGAAAAACCCTTCTTCCGCAGGAACCCTTCAAGGACGTAAAACGCGGAGACATAGGCGTTACGAACCAGGTGCGCCCGATGAGGGGGCTTCTGGGAATACGTCTGGAAGACAGTAAGTCCTACGGTCCCACCGGAGAGGAAGCTTACGGAACGAACATAGCCGGAAAGTTCCTCGGAAATCTCGAAAAGATGCTGGGGGAAGCGGAAAGCGATAAACCGATATACATAACGGAGGCCGACATATGAGCGATGACAGGGAAACAAGATTGCTGATGATTTCGCCCAGGTCCATGCTGACTCCCGACCAGCTTGTGCGTACGATTCACGCCATGAACCGGGAAGTCAGGATGAAAGAGACCTGTTACGGTGCGGTCATCGAAGGGGAGAAATCCGTGTTGAAGACACTTGTTGACGAAATACGAGAAAAATATCCCAATGAAGTGTATTCCAAGCGCAGGGCATATCCTGCGGGAGACCAGAGGAGATGCCGTGCCCATCACGGAACCCGGCCGGGATACAGTCAGCTGGAAGCAGAATGGGATCTTCTTTCCAACGTTCAGTACGGTTTGGAATGTGCCGACAGAGGCGAAGAGAAAATACCTTTGGAAGTCAAAGAAAAATTGCCTGTAATGGAATTTAAAAGAATTTGCGAGGAGTGACAATGAAGATTTTTATAGATCCGCCGAACAGCCTTATTCTGTTCGACATAGTGGAGAGATTCGGCCACGAGCCCCTGAGTGCCATGGCCGCCATACAAGAGAGAATAGACAACTTAGAGATTGACATGCCGCCGATGAACGTGACGTTGGACGACGTTGTGAACGGTTTGAAGTACGCCGGTGTCGAAGTCCCCTCCGGAGTGAGGGGAAGACTCGCCCTTTGGGGTCCGATGATCGAGGAAGCGGATGCGGCAATCATTATGGAAAACGCTCCGTACAGCTTCGGCTGCGTCGGCTGCGAGCGTTCCAACGAGATGATAAAGTACCTGATCAACAAAAGGGGAATCCCCCAAATCCGTGTTTCATATCCCGGAACCGAGGAAGAAGCAAAAGATTTCGTCCTCAGTACCAAAGAATTCCTGGAGGGGCTTGAATAATGACGATTAAAATCGCACAGCTGTCCTGCGGTACCGAATACAGCAGCGTTCAGCATGAAATCGAAAAGGCCGCATTGTCGGTGGGCGCAAAGATGGTATATCCGGACGTGGGCGCCGCCGATGTGGACAAGGCCGTGAAACGGTTCGGATTCAATCCCCGTTCCAACCAGTTGAAAATCATGATTGCCAGAGCCGCCGCTCTGGCAGACGGGAAATATGACGCGGACGCCGTTTTCATATGCACATGTTTCAGATGCGCCGAAGCCGCGTTGGTGAGAAACGAACTCAGAAGATTCATTCAGGATTACACCGAACTCCCCGTGGTCACATATTCGTTCACTGAGAGGCTGAAAGCATCCCAGATGCTTACTAGGATGGAAGCGTTGGTCACAATCGTCACCAGAAAAGAGCTTTTGGCAAGGGAAAGACAGTCCGGTCTCAGCGCAGGTCTGGACTCCGGTTCGAGCACGACGAAAGCCGTTGTCATGGAAAACAACAAAATCATCGGAAAAGCCTGGACGGGTTCCGGTGATGTCGTCAAATCCGCCGAACAGGTTCTCACCGAGGCATTGAATCAGGCAGGTTACGAATTAAAGGATTTGGAAGCCATAGGAACCACAGGATACGGCCGTTACACTCTCGGCAAACACTATAACGCAAAATTGGTCCAGGAAGAACTTACCGTAAACTCCAAAGGCGCCGTCTGGCTTGCCGATCGGCAGAGAGGGGAAGCCACCATTCTGGACATCGGAGGTATGGACAACAAAGCAATCACCGTCCGTGACGGAGTTCCCGACAACTTCACAATGGGAGGAATATGCGCGGGCGCATCCGGAAGATTCCTTGAGATGACCGCAAGAAGAATGGACGTGGACATCGAAGAACTGGGTCCTTTGGCCATGAAAGGCAACTGGAGGAACGCAAAGATGAACTCTTACTGTTCCATTTTCGGTATTCAGGATTTGGTCACTCAGCTCGGAGAAGGAAAAACTTTCGAAGATGTGGCCGCCGCCGCCTGCCATTCCGTCGCCGAACAGGTGTACGAACAGCAGCTTCAGGAAATCGATGTAAGGCGTCCGATCATTCAGGTCGGGGGAACTTCACTTATCAACGGTCTTGTGAAAGCCGTGGGCGAGATACTGGGCGAGATGCCCATTGTCCCTCCGGAATCTCAGTATATAGGTGCCGTCGGAGGCGCTCTGCTGAGCTCGGGACTTCTGTGAGGCAATGACATGGAAATAACGGTCCAGGGAACGGACCCCTTCGGGAACGAGGAGTACGAGATGCTGTTCCGTAACATAATGAACGACATGGGGGACGCCATGGCCATCGAGAAAGCCCATTTGGTCCTCAAAGCCGAAATCCCCCTGTTCGTGTTTTCCGTAAAACTGAAGAGCGAACCGGAAAACCGGAAAATCTCCGATGTGGCCAGCATAAGAGCCGAAGGAGACGGAATTCACATAACCATCACCGACGAGCGTTATGCCCCGGAGATTCTGGACAAAATGTGGATGATGTACGGAAGGAACAGCGTAGACCAGCAGACCCGTTTCGATATGTCGGTCACGGGTGCGAAACTGAAGGATGTGGAAGATACCGTGGTCGCTTCGGGAGAAGAGGCGCTGAAAGAAGTCATCGGTTCCGTTTGGAGATCCATGCCCGAAGGCATCAGAGTCCGCGAGTCATTCATCTCCGGCACCGTATTGACGGTGGTCGCAACAGAGGAAATAATGTTGCCCGAATACAGAAAAGAAGGCGTGGATGTCCACGTTATGATGGGAGGTTCACCCGATGTTTGAAGTAATAATGTACGACGGCGGCGTTTACCGTTCGTCGGAACTGTTCGAGAAAATCGAAGACGTGGGCGGAGCGGTTCTGCAGAGAATCAGAAGTTCCCAGATGCTGACGGTCACGATGTCGATTCCCAGTGAAGACAAGGAAGACATCGTTGCACTGTGCACCGAAATAGGCGGAGACGTGAAGGAAGTTCCTTTGGCGGGAACCGAAATCGCCGTGGTGGGTCCCACATTGGGACGTCATCACATGCCGCATCCGATCTGCGACATAGCCGAAGCCCTGAGAAGAAAAGGAGCCCTGACAATAGTCATGGGGCTGGCCAGGGGAAGGGGCAAACACACATCCCAGATATCCGCTTCCGAAATCGCAATCATAAACGAATACGATGCGGCAATATTCTGTTTCGGAAACTTCGGTTCCTGCATCAAAGCGAAAGCGGAGATGATGAAGGACATCAAGGTCCCTTTGATTCTTGTCTGCGGTCCGCCGATGGAGAATTTCGAAGATTACTGCGAAGCGACGATTTGCGGAGTGGGCAGAAAGTCCGAAAGGATGAGATCTTCACAGGAAAGAGGCAAACTCGACGAAATCGTATCCACCATGGAAGACATTCTTCACGAAAAGAGGAAGATGCTGTCCGAAGACCCTCTGTTCGTTCATCCTTCCGAAATCAAACAGGTTCTTGAGAACTATCCTCCTTTGGATATGTGTCTCCGACCTTCTCCGATAGTTCTTCACATGGACGGTCTCAGAGCAAAGATACCCTACATCGAGAACTTCGAAGCCATAGGAAACATGGAGATATACGGCAGGAAGCTGAAAGAAATAGCCACAATCACCGAATCCAAACTGGACAACAGCAGTATGCTGATAAAAATCAAGACGGCTTCGGAGGTTGACTACGACGACGC